>JBLMXS010000094.1:0-2843 GCA_050257895.1 Thiohalocapsa sp. | reverse complement strand
CGCACACCCTGGCAAATCACATGGTGGCTGCCGTCCGGGCTCGTCACATAGCGCAAGAGGTTGGCCTCGGTGCCGATCAGGTGCAGATCGACCGGCAGCGGGTCGTCGGCCATCGCATCGCGCTGCAAGACCAGCCCGACCGGGCGGCTGAGCCGGATCGCTGTCTGCGCCGCGATGACCGAGCGCTGCCGCCCCAACGTCATCGGCAACACCGTTCCCGGAAACAGCACGAGGTTCCTGGTGGTGATCAGGATCAGCGCATCGGCCGGCACCGTCGGCACGTTCTCGAGCCCGGCCGCCAGAGGCGCGGCCGCCGAACCCGGCGCCGGCGCTCCGGCATCTGCCATGCGCAATTCAACTTCTTCGGGCGCCATCAGCGCGCTCCCTTCTGCAAGCGCAGCAGCAAGCAACCGTTTGCCAGGTGCCGCGCGGAAATTTCAAACGGCACCGGCGGCAGCTCGATCCGGCGCTCGAAATGGCCGTAGGGGATCTCCATCCGCAGGATCCGCGCCTGCTGCAATTCGCGCGGCAGCGGCCGCTCGCCGGTCACGAGCAGCGTGCCGGCATTGAGCGTGACCTTGACGGTCTCCAGCTCGACCCCGGGCAGGGCGATCAGGATGGTGAGCGCGTCGTCGGCCTCGAAGACGTCGATCGGCGCTTCCCAATGCGGCGCCCTATGATGAAAGAACTGCCGGCGCAGCCGCTCGGCACGCTCCATCGCGGCGCACGCATTGGCCCACATCAAGGCATCGAGCTGGCGTTTCGGCATCGTCGACTCCGCGCTTGCCCCGGCCATCGCTCACTGGCCGGTTGCGGCGTCCCGTTCATATGGCGCGAAAATCGCCAGACGGAAGACGCCGGCGCTCCTCATACCGGGTGGTGGCGGATGCGGAACGCCGCCGTCACCAGCATGATCCCGAACAGGATCGCGTAGATCCCGAGCCACCACGACAGCGTAACGACGCCGAGCGCCGGCTGGATGAACAGGATGACGCCGAGGATGATCGACAAGACGCCGCCCACCACCAGCAGCCACTCGCCGCTGAGCCGGATCAGCGACAACCCCACCGCGATCAGCGCGATGCCGCTGATGATCGCCCAGATCGCGATCAGGTAGATCAGCGCCACCAGCGCCGACACCGGCCACACAAAGCAGATGATGCCGATGATGACGTTGAGGATGCCTTCGAGCACCAGCCCGGCCGAACGGCCATGCTGATGCGCCAGGCGCATCGCCGCCACCAGCGCGAAAATGCCGTCGACAAAGGCATAGGCGCCGAACATCAGGACGAGGACCAGCGCCGTTATCCCCGGCCAGATGATCGCCAGCACCCCGAACAGGATCGCCAACGCGCCACGCAGCGCCAATGCCCACCAATTGCCGACCAAAACCGCCGCCATCTCCGGTGCTCCCTCAATCGCGCAACGCGATCGAGCATTGCGCGAATGCGCGCGACTGTCGAGCCACGCCGACGCGGCGAGAGCGGGGCTGCCGCCGCTACGGCTTGCCGACGAAGTGCTCGGCCTCTTCCTTGTCGCGCTCGACCTCCTGAGCCAGCTCTTCGACAGCCTGCGGGTCGAGCTTTTTCGCCTGGTCGATCATTTCCTTGCCACGGTTGTCGCCCTCGATCAGCTTGTCGAGGCCCTGCTCGGCCAGATCATGCGCCCGGTCATGCGCCCGGTCGCGGTTCCCGTCTGGGGCCTGCTCTCGCTTTTCTGCCATTCCAGCCTCCTTCGCTATGTCCAGCACAACGAACCCCTTATCACGGCGGTTCCGGCGCGTTCGGCTATAGGCGGGTGCGGCAAAAGCGGCTATCAGCGTGTCGCGCAACAGGGAGATCGGCGGTGGCGGTGATCAGCGAGCGGACGATGGCTTTGGTCGCGGGGATCGCGGCCGAGGCCGAGCGGATCGAGACGCCGTGCGGCGACGGCACGATGGTGTGGCGGCGCTGGGGCAGCGGTCCGCCGCTGGTGCTGCTGCACGGGGGCTACGGCTCGTGGACGCATTGGGTGCGCAACGTGCTGCCGCTGTCACGCCATTTCACGGTGATCGCGCCCGACTTGCCCGGCCTCGGCGAGTCGGCCACGCCGCCCGAGCCGTGGACGGCGCAAGGTCTGGCGGCGATCATCGTCGAGGGTCTCGACAGGGTGCTGCCGCGGGGGGAACAGCCGCACCTCGCCGGGTTTTCGTTCGGCGGCGTCATCGGCGGCGCTGTCGCCGCCCAGCTCGGCGACCGGCTGCATGCGTTCACCGTCGTGGGGTCGAACGGGTTGGGCCTGGTGCGCCAGCCGACTGAATTGCGGCGCGTCTCGGCGGACGCCGATGAGGAGAGCGAGTTCGCGACGCACCGCTTCAATCTCAACCAGCTGATGATCCACGACCCGGCCAAGATCGATGAGCTGGCGCTCTACCTGCAGCAGACCAACCACGCCCGCGCCCGCATGCGCAGCCGGCGGTTTTCGCGCTCCGGCGCGCTCGTCGAGGCGCTGCCCCTCATCAAGGCGCGGCTCGACGGCATCTGGGGCGAGCGCGACGCCACCGCCTACCCGCATCTAGACGAGCGCGCTGCGCTCTTGCGCAGCGTCCAGCCCGCCGCCCGCTTCGCAATCGTGCCCGGTGCGGGTCACTGGGTGCAGTTCGAAGCCGCCGACCGCTTCAACGAAGTGCTGACGGAATTCGCCGCCGGGTAGTCAGTGTACCGGTTTGCCGGGTGCACTTGCGGCGGCAGGTTGTGCCGCGGCCGGTGCCGCATGCACAGCCGCTTCGTGGCCGATCGGCACCACCAGGAGGTAGCCGTTCAAGGTCAGTAACGCGCCGACGAGCGACAGCAGCCCGCTGACGC
>JBLMXS010000093.1:0-10558 GCA_050257895.1 Thiohalocapsa sp. | reverse complement strand
GTCTCGATCAGGAAGTGCGCAGCGTTTAAGATGTGTCATCCCGGCGCAGGCCGGGATCCATTCTTCCGCCGCTGGTGCGGCTGACAGAGGATACCGGCCTTCGTCGGTATGACAAAGTAGAGCTAGCTGATCCAACGAACTCGAGAACCAGACACTAGCCGGGAGCCATTTCAGATGCCCTCGATGATCCTGGTGGGCGATGTGAACCTGATGAATGTCAACGATCCGGCGGTGCCGTTCCGCCAGGTTGCCGCAACATTGCGCGACGCCGACGCGGTCTTTGCCAATCTCGAGTGCTGCGTTTATCGGAGGCCCGACGGGCATACGATCGAGCAGGAGGGATTTTTTGCCGATCCCGAGATCGCCGGCGAGGCGCTCAGGATCGGCGGCGTCGCCGTGGTCGGCATCGCCAACAACGTCAATTACGGCGCCGCTGCGATCCTCGGGTCGATCGCCCAGCTCGACCGGCTTGGGATCGGCCATACCGGCGCGGGGCGCGATCTCGCGGCCGCCCGCGCACCCGCCCTCGTTGCCGCCGCCGGGATGCGCGTCGGCATCTTGCAGCGCAGCTCAGTCTACTGGCCGACCAATCACGAGGCGAGCGAGACGGGCGCCGGCATCGCCGTCATCCGCGGCCACACCGCCTACCAGGTGCCGGCCCACAAGACGCGCCCCGAAATCCCGCCGATGAACCGCCCCGGCGTGCCGCCAATCGTCGTCACCTGGGCCGACGAAGCCTATCTCGCCCGCTTCACCAACGACATCGAGGCAGCGCGGCGCGAGGCCGACATCGTCGTCGCCTCCTGCCATTGGGGGCTCGGCGAAGAGGTGCTCGACTACATGCCGCAGATCGCGCACGCCGCGATCGAAGCCGGCGCCGACCTCGTCGTCGGCCACGGGCCGCATTATTCGCTGCCGGTCGAAATCTTCCGGGGCAAGCCGATCTTTTACGGGCTCGGCAGCTTCTCGTTTCACACCGGGCACGGCGGCCGCCGTCACGGCGACTGGATCGGGATGATGGCGCAGGTGGACATCGCTGCTGGCGGGGTCGGCGCCGCCCGCTTTCGTTTCGTGCGCCACAACGCGGCCAACGAGACGGTGTTCTGCACCCCGGCCGCCGAGGGAACGACGCTCGATCGCCTCACCGCCAAAAGTGCCTCGCTCGGCGCCCGGCTCGTGCCGGAGGGCGACTGGGTGCGGGTGATCCTGTGACAGCGAGGACATCACGTGCCTGACATCCGACCCCTCGAGGAGCGCGACCTGCCGGAAGCGCGCCGCATCGTCCGCCACGCGTTCGGGACTTTTTTCGGCGTGCCCGACCTCGACAGCTTCTGGACCGATTTCGACTACGTCCACGGCCGGTTCGGCTGCGAGCACACGGCTGCGTTTGCGGCCGACGAGGATGGCGCGCTGGCCGGCTCCAACTTTGCGACGCGCTGGGGCAGCGCGGCGTTTTTCGGGCCGCTCTCGACCCGCCCGGATTTGTGGAACCGCGGTATTGCGCAGCCGCTGGTGGCGGCCGCCTGCGACGCCTTCGAGGGCTGGGGCGTCAGCCAGGCCGGCCTCTTCACGTTTCCGCACAGTGCGAAGCACGTCCATCTCTACGGCAAATTCGGCTTCCACCCGCGCTTCCTCACCGCGGTGATGAAAGCGCCGGTGCGGGCGAGTGCAATACTGGGCCACGCGATGCGTTATTCGGCGCTGTCGCCGGCGGAGCGCGCCGAGGCCGAGGCTGCAAGCCGTGGGCTGACCGAGGCGCTCTACGAAGGCCTCGACCTGGGCGGCGAAATCCGCACCGTGGCCGCCCGCAATCTCGGCGACACGCTGCTGCTGTGGGACGGCTCCAGCCGGCTGGCCGGGCTGGCAATCTGCCATTACGGGCCGCTAAGCGAGGCCGGCGGCGGCAACTGCTATGTCAAATTCGGCGCGGTGCGGCCGGGCCCCGGCGACGACGTGCGCTTTGCCGCCTTGCTCGATGCCTGCGAGGGGCTGGCCCTCGCGGTCGGCATGCCCAACCTGCTGGCCGGCGTCAATCTCAGCCACGATGCGGCCTACGGGCAGATGCAGGCGCGCGGTTTCCGTGCCCAGATCCAGGGCGTCAAGATGCATCGGCACAACCAGCCGGGCTATGATCGCCCGGAACTGTTCATCCTCGACGACTGGAGGTAGCAGCGCCGATGAAAGCAATGGTGTGCGAGGCGTTCGGCGGGCCGGAGGTGCTGCATCTGCGCGAGCTGCCCGACCCGCCGCCGCCCGGCCCGGGCGAGGTGCAGGTGCGTATCGCGGCGCGCGGCGTGCAGTATGTCGATGTGCTGATGCTCGCCGGCAAATACCAGTTCCGCCCCGAGCCGCCGTTCGTCCCGGGAAACGAGGGCGCCGGCGAGATCGTCGCGCTCGGCGACGGCGTCAGCGGGTTCAAGGCCGGCGACCGCGTGATGAGCCGCCACCGGCTCGGCGCTTTCGCGACGCTCGGCAATGCCCGCGCCGAGAACTGCTACCAGGTGCCCGCCGCGATGAGCCTCGAGGAGGCGGCCGTCTTCAGCGGCGCCTACCACACCGCCTACCATGCCTTGCTGCAGCGCGGCCGGCTGCAGGCGGGCGAGTGGGTGATGGTCAACGGCGCCGCCGGCGGCATCGGCATCGCCGCCATCCAGGTCGCCAAACTGTTCGGCGCCACCGTCATCGCCACCGCCAGCAGCGAGGAGAAACGCGCCGCCTGTCTTGAGGAAGGCGCCGATTACGCAATCGACTACCGCGAGGGGCTCCGCGACAAGGTCAAGGAATTGACCGGCGCACGCGACGGCGTCGACATCGTCTACGACCCGATCGGCGCGCAGGTGTTCGACGAGTCGCTACGCTGCCTGCGTTGGGGCGGCCGCATCCTCGTGCTCGGCTTTCTCGGCGGCGGCCCATCGACGCCGCGCACCAACTACCTCTTGATCAAGGGCCTCGAAGTGATCGGCGTCCGCCTTGGCGGCGTCACCGAGCAGCAGCCCGAGATCGGCCGCCAGAACATGCGCACGCTGGTCGAGCTGGCCGGGCAGGGCAAGCTGCGGCCGCGGATCTCGCACCGCTTTCCGCTGGAAGAGGCCGGCCGGGCGATCCAGGCGGTGATCGACCGCAAGGTCATCGGCAAGGCCGTGCTGGTCGGCTGAGAGGCCGCGATGCGGACCTCGCTGGCGCTCGCCCTCGGACGCGATCTGCTGCTCGCGGCCGCCGTCTGCGCGCTCGCAATACTGGTCACGCTGAGCTTGCAGCTGAGGGTGGGCGAGCGCGACCTGCGGCAGCGCTCGCTGGCGGAAGCCGCGCGCTACGTCGAGCAACACATCGCAGCGGGTCCGACCGGCGAGTTGCGATTGCCGGCGGCGCCGGGCAGTTCGTGGTCCAGCTTCGGCTACCCGACGATGGTGTTCGCCGCGGACGGGCAGCTGCTGTACAGCCGTCCGGCCGCCCGCTTCCTTGACCCCCCGCTCATCGCGGCCCTCGCCGACCAGCGGCTGCCGACACCTAAGGCGGCCGGCGGCGTGCGCTTCTTCAACCTCAATCTCGGCACGCAGCGGATAATCGGCGCGGTGCTGCACAGCAGCACGCCGGGCCGCTCCTGGATCATCATCGTGTTCAAGGACGAGCATGCCCCCGATGTGCTGGTCGACGACGTCATCCGCGATTTCCCTTATCGCAGCGCGCAGGTGCTGGGGATCGTCTTCACGCTGCTGCTGGTCGGCGGCGGGCTGATCATCCGCCGGCGGATGCGACCGGTCGCGGCGGTGTCGCGGCTCGCCGACCGGATCGGCCCCGGCACGCTCGACCTGCGGCTGCCCGAGCGCGACCTGCCGGCCGAGGTGCAGCCGATCGTGCGCGCCGTCAACGGCGCCCTGGCCCGCCTCGAACGCGCCGCCGAGGCGCAGCGCGAGTTCCTCGGCCGCGCGGCGCATCAGCTGCGCACGCCGCTGACCGTCCTGGGCGCCCGCGTCGCCCAGCTCGACGATAGCGGGACGACGCGGGAGCTGCGCCGCGACGTGCGCGAGTTGGGGCGCATCCTGACGCAGCTGCTGCAGTTCAACGAGATCGACGCGCTGCCGGTGCGCGCCGGCGACCGCGCCGACCTCGCCGCTGTCGGCGAAGCGGTGTGCGAGGAGCTGCGCGAGATGGCGGCGAAGCACGACGTCACGTTGCGGCTCATCCGGCCTGAGCGGCGGACGCTGTCGGCGCCGAGCCGAACGTCATCGAGGTCGCGGTGCGTAACCTGGTCGAGAATGCGGTGCAGCACTCGCCGCCGGGAGCGACGGTAGCGTTAGAGGTTGCCGCCGCCGGAGAGATCGCGGTCAGCGATGCCGGGCCGGGCGTTCCCGCCGACCAGCGCGAGGCGATCTTCGAGCCGTTCTGGTCCGGCGATACGCAGGCCCGCCGCAGCGGTCTCGGACTGGCCATCGTGCGACGGATCGCCGAGCGCAGCGGCGCCGCCGTCAGCGTCGAGCGCGCCGCCGGCGGGGCGACGTTCCGGCTGCGCTTTCCCGAAACCTACGACAGCGCCGAGAGCGACACCGGCGACAGCGGCGGCATCGACCGAAGCATCCCCGCCAGCCTCGCGGTCCGCCGCCGGGTCGCCGCCCTCGGCCGCGCCGCAAGCTAGCCGCCGGCGGCATCCTGAAGGGCGCTCCGCACCGCCGCCAGCAGGGCCTCGATCGCGAACGGCTTCTCGAGGAACGGCAGCGCCTGGAACCGCACCGGGAGCGTCGAGCGCGGGTAGCCGCTGATCAAGATGCAGGGGATGCGCCGTTGCGCCAGGGCCTCGGCGATGCCGAAAGTCTCCTCGCCACCGAGGCGGCGATCGAGCACCGCCGCGTCGAGCGGCAATTGCTGCGCCGCCGCCACAGCCTCGGCGGGATCGGCCAGCGGCCCCGACACTATCCACCCGGCGTGCCGCAGCGCGGTAGCGATAAGCCGCCCGAGCGGACCGTGGTCCTCAACGAGCAGGATGCGCAACACGCGCTCCGCCACGCCCCGCCTCGTTCTGCCTCGCTGGATCTGCAATTTTACGACGCACATTGGGCAAGCCGCCAGAGAAAAGCGGTGGACAGGCTTGTGCAACCCGGGGACGAGGCCGCCCGCTTTGACCGAGATCAATGCAATCGCTGTCGCCGCTTGAGGAAGGTCACTCGCCAGACACGATCCTGCCGTCCATCATCCGGATGACCCGGTCGGCGGCGGCGGCAAAATCGCGGTCATGCGTGACGACGATCACTGCCCGACCCGAGCGATGCGCGAGGTCCCGCAGGATCTGCTGCACGTTGGCACTGGCGGCACTGTCGAGATTGCCGGTCGGCTCGTCGGCCAGGAGCAGCAGCGGCTCGTTGGCGAGCGCCCGGGCGACCGCGACGCGCTGGCTCTGCCCGCCCGACAGCTGCCTCGGCAGTTTATCGATCTCGTCCCGCAGGCCAAAGCTCGCCAGCAAGGACACGGCGCGCGTGTCGATTTCGGCCGGCGGCAACAGGCCGAGACGCTGCATTGGCAGCATCACGTTCTCACGAGCGGTGAATTCCGGGAGCAGGAAGTGAAACTGGAAAACGTAGCCGAGCTGCGCCAGTCGCAATTCAGCGAGCGCATCCTCGTCGAGCGCCGAAGTTTCTTCGCCGCGCAGCCGGATTTCTCCCTCCGTCGGGCGGTCGAGCAGGCCGAGCAGATACAAGAGCGACGATTTCCCGGAGCCCGAGGCGCCGGTGATCGCGACAAACTCGCCGGCTTCGACCGCCAGGCTGGCATCGTCGACCAGGGTCACCGTGACGGCCCCGGCAAGCCGCCGCGTCACCCTATCGGCCGCGATGACCGGCCCGCTCATTGCGCACCGCGCAGGATCTCGACCGGCTGCACCGCCGCCGCCTTGCGCGCCGGCAACAGCGCGGCGCACAGCGCGGCCGCCATCGCGAACGCGGCGGCGATCGCGAATTGCCCCCAGCCCCAGTCGATCGGCAACGGCACCGGTTCGCTGCTGCCCGGGAATTTGAGGCGTACCTGCATCAAGGTCAGCATCAGTCCGGCGCCGAACGGCAACCCGACGGCGCTGCCGGCGAAGCCCAGCAGGGTACCCTGGATCAGGAAGATCCGGCGGATGTCGCGGGCCCGGAAGCCCATCGACTTGAGGATCGCGATGTCGCGCTGCTTTTCCAGAACCACCGTCGAGATCACGTTGTAGATGCCGAAGGCGGCGACGACGAGAACGGCGCTGACCACCGTGTACATGATGATGTTGCGGGTCTTCAGCGTGCTCATCAGGTCTTCGTTGCTCTCCTGCCACGAGACGCTCTTGTAGCCGAAGCGGTCCTCGATGCCGGCGGCCGCAACCTGCGCGCGCTGCGCCTCGTCGAGCTTTACGATGATCGTGTTGGCGCGGTTGAGGCGGCCGAGCAGCGCCTGTACGCGCTTCAGGTCGGCGTAGGCCTGCGTCGCGTCGTAGGTGGCGCGGCCGGTGTGAAAAATCCCGAGGATCTTGAAGGTGTGCACCGTGCCAGAGGTCGCGGTGATGGTCACGTTCTCGCCGAGCGACAGGGAGAGTTTCCGCACAAGGCCGTCGCCGAGCACGATCCCGTCGGGATTGGCGACCAGATCGTCGATCGAGCCCGCGGTGATGTAGTTGCGGATCGTCGTCACGTCGCTGATCTCGGACGGGATCATGCCGTTAAGCGTGATCGCGATGTCCTTGCCGGCGAAGCTGATCAGCGCCTGCCCGGCCAGCACCGGCGAGGCGCGCAGGCCGGGCAGCGTGCGCAGCCCCGCCAGGACCTGCTTGTAGCCGCGGATGCCGCGCGTCTCGGTCAGCGGCTTGACGCGGCGGACCTCGATCGCGCCATCCGGATAGAGCTGCTCGGCCGGCTGCCGCCGCGGATTTCGGTACTCGTCCTCGACCGTGATGTGCGGCGAATTGTCGACCAGCCGCCGGATGAAGTCCTTCTCCGAGCCCACCATCAGCGACGACACGGCGAGGAAGAATGCGACGCCGAGGACGATCCCCGACAGCGAGACGAGGCTCTGGCGCCGCCGCGCCAACAGGTGCTTCAGCGCGATCGCCGGGACCGGGCCGATCACGACGCCCCCTGTGCGGGGAGCTGGGGCGCGAGGCGCGGCCGCACGCGCTGGCCCGGCTGCAGTCCGGATGGCGGCGCCGCGACGACGCGGTCGCCGTCGCGCAAGCCGTCCCGGATCTCGACGTCACGAGCGCCCTTGGCGCCCAGCGTGACCTGGCGCGGCACGACATGGCCGTCCTCCACCTGCCACACCCTGCCCTGCTGCACCGCGCCCGCCGGCACCAGCAGCGCGTGCTCGTCCTGGCGCAGAACGATATTGGTTTCCGCCGTCATGCCGATCATCAGCGGCGTGTCGGCCGGCAGTGCAATGCGCACCCGGTAGCTGCGCGCCACCGGATCGCCCTTTGGCGTCACCGATTGCACCTCGCCGCGGAACGTCTTGCCGGGGAACGCGTCGCTGCGGATCAGCACCGTCTGCCCCGGTCGCACCTCGGCAATATCCTCCTCGTCGACTTCCGCCGAGATGCGCAGCGGCCCGCAGCACAACAGCCAGAATACCGTCTGGTTGGCCGCGATGGTCTGGCCGATTTCGCCGTCGCGGCGGATCACCGTGGCGTCGGCCGGCGCCACCAATTGCAGATAGCTGGCCTGCACCGCCGACTGCTCGGCCAGCGCCCGCGCCCGTTCCCAATCGGCCCGCGCCCGGTCGTAGGCGCTGCGCGCGATATCGCCGCGCGGCAGCAAGGCCGCCGCGCGGTCTAGCGCCGCCTTGGCATAGCGCTCCTCGGCCGCGAAGGCGTCGGTGGCGCGCCGCAGATCCTCGTCCTCCAGCTGCGCGAGGGGCTGGCCCTTGGTAACCTTGTTGCCCTCGTCGGCATCGAGCTCGACCAGACGCGCCGTGACGCGGGGGCCGATCGGCACCATCACGGTCGGCTCCACCGTGCCGGTCGCGTAGACCGCCTCGACCGCCGGCCCGCGCCGCACCGTGGCGACCACGACCGCGGGCGGCAGCAGGAACCAGGTAACAGCGGCGGCCCCGACGCAGGCCAGCAGCAAGAGCCCGAGCAAGCGCCGCGGCCATGCCGGGGGGCGGCGCCGCCTCGCAGGCGAGGCGGCCGGCTGCGCAGCGGCGGCAGGCCCAGCTTCAGGCACGGCCGGAACCAGCCGCGCCCGATTGAGCGTACCGGCAGGTTCTGGCGATGAAATACCCACTTCCGGAAACCCGTCCATTACGGCCGCAATACCATCGCGACCGTGCTGCGGACATTGACGCCGATCAATCGGCCGATGGCGAGCAACGCACCGCTGCCCGCAGGACCGGTCAATGACACATTCTCGTGCAAAGCTGTCGAACGGCTGGACGGCAGGATGCGCCCCGTCGGATAAGTCGCCGGCAGCCTCGGTGGCCGCGATCCTGTCGCAACCGGCGCCGGCCGAGGGCAACCAGCGATGGAGGGCCCATTGACAGCCGGCGAGCCGTCGCGCGCCGAACCGTTATGCGCCCGGCGAAATTCCGCGATCCGATGGTCACAGCCGGCCATCTGCGTGCGGCCGAAACAGATCCGCGGTCGAAGATCCGGTCAGGCACGTTTGTCCTAATTTGTCGATTTAACAGCTCGTTAATTATTAGCGCTCGGACTGGTATCGGATGCGGCAGCCGCCGCTGGCACCGGCAGATCCGACATGCCCCAAGCGCCCGACAACTCCTCCGACATCTCGTTAGACGAGCTCGCCCGCTTTGTCGCCGAATTGCCGGTCGCCCTGGCGTTGTTCGACCGCGACCAGCGCTACCGGGCGGCGAGCGGCGCCTGGATCGCCGCTTTCGGGCTATCCCGCGGGCCGCTGACGGGCCACCGCCATGCCGAGCTCAGCCGTACCGGCGCCCAGGCGCTCGATGAGTTGCTGCGGCGGGCCCTGAGCGGCGAGGCGGTCGAGGACCAGCGGATTGTCGAGGAGGATCCGCCCTATCGCTGGTGGTCGCTGCTAAGCGCCCGCCCGCATCGCGACGCCGATGGGACCATCGTCGGCGCCGTCCTCGCCTTGCGGCAGGCGCAATTCGGTTCGACCGGCGACGATTCGGATACCGGGCCGGACCCGCTCACCGGGCTCGCCGGCCGCGGCGAATTTGTCCGGCAGCTCCGCCGCCTCCTCGCCGAGCCGGCCGGAGAGCGGCCGGCGGCCCTTGTTCTTGCCGTCAACCTGGCCGATTTCCACGACATCAACACGCTCTTCGGCAATACGATCGGCGATCAGGTCCTGCGCGTGACGGCGGCGCGCCTGGTCTCCGGGACCCGCGCTCGACGGCGCGATGAGCGGCGCGATCCCGAGGCGCAGAGGGCAACCGATGGCGGCGGACCCGATCTCGTCGCCCGCCTCGGCGCTGACGAATTCGGCATCCTGTGCGGCTCCGGCCCGCTAAGCCTGGCCGACGCCGAGGCGCTGGCGACGCGGCTGGTGCGCGCTGTCTCCGGCACCGTCGCCGTCGAGGGCCGGTCGGTGCGGCCGGCTGCGACGGCCGGCTTTCTGATTCCTGCCGCGACGCATGCGGACGCCGACGACGTGCTGCGCGACCTCGACCTCGCGTCGCATCAGGCGAAAGCCGCGGGTCCTGGGGCTGCCGTCGGCTGGCAGCCGTCGCTGACAGTGGCGGCAATCCGCCGCTCGACACTGGCGATGCGGCTGCGGCAGGCCTACGACGAGGCGGAGTTCGTCGTGCATTACCAGCCGGTGCTGCGGCTTGCCGACAATTGCCTGGTCGGCGCCGAAGCGCTGCTGCGGTGGAACAAGCCGGGCGAGGGGCTGCTGCCGCAGGCGGCGTTTGCCGCCGCGCTCGACGAGGGCGGTCTCGCGGTCGAAGTGGGGGCCTGGGTCGTGCGCGAAGTGGTTCGCCAGATGGAAACCTGGGAAACGCTCTACGGCCGCCACATCGTCGACTGGGTCAGCATCAGGCTGATGCGGCGCCAGCTGGCGGCGCCGGCGAAGCTGCTGGCAACGCTGGAGGCCGTCGACCGCAGCGGCTTCGCCTTGCGCCACCTGATGCTCGGAGTCGGCGACGCGGCGCTGGAGCGCGAGGCGGAGAGCGCCGGGCGGCTGCTCGACGAGGCGCGGCGGCTCGGCCTGCGCATCGCCCTCGACGCCTTCGGAACCGGCCCTGTCTGGCCGGAGCCGGCGCGGGCGGGGCCGGTCGACGCGGTCATCATCGATGCCGGCTTCATCGCCGGCATCGGCACCGAAGAAGGCGAGCGGCTGCTACAGGCGCTCCTTGCGATCGCCCGGCTGCATGGCGGCCTGATCATCGGTGACGGCATCGAGACGCCAGCCCAATCCGACTTTTTGCGCGAACACGGCTGCGGCTGCGGCGCCGGCGGACTGCTCGCGACAGCGATGGACGGCGCGCTTCTGGGCGCTTTCGCCCTGACCCATCCCGGGACCCGTCCCGGTGACGGCGGGCGCGGCTCCGGGCCGACGCGGCTCGTCGGCTAAGCTGTGGCCGCTGCGCCGTCGTACCGGGTTCCTCCCCCGCTTGCGGGGGAGCG
>JBLMXS010000092.1:0-10639 GCA_050257895.1 Thiohalocapsa sp. | reverse complement strand
CGACCAATCGGCCGAATACGCTGCCAAGCAGGCGGTCGCGGTGATTCTCTCCGCCAAGGTGAGCCTGCGGGTCGAGGAGTGATAGGCGAGGAGGGATTGACGAGCAGCAATTGAGGGGAGTGATTGACACGGCGCCCGGCTTCCCGTTCCATCCGCCGCGATGAGCGACGGTCCGCGCCGCAATCCCGCCGGCCAATCGGGCCTTGTCGCGCGCCAGGCGCGTCGTGCCGCGGCATTGAGGGAGAATCTGCGGCGCCGCAAGGAGCAGGCGCGGGCCCGGCTGCAAGCGCCGACGGATGCGGCGAACGCCGACGGCGCTGCGCCCTCTGGCGACGAGCCGCCGCTTGAGCCGAGGCCGCCTGTCGCTTAAAAGCACACCTGAGGGAGACGAGCCGCCGCTCGGCAGACGGGTCGGCGCGACTCGCCCGGAGCCGAGACGATGGACAGGATCCTGATCCGAGGCGGCGTGCCGCTAGCGGGGTCGATCACGATAAGCGGCGCCAAGAATGCGGCGCTGCCGCTGATGGCGGCGAGCCTGTTGAGCGCCGAGCCGCTGGTCCTGGCGAACCTGCCGGACCTCGCCGACATCACGACGATGGCCAACCTCTTGGTGCAGCACGGCGTCGCGATCGAGCTCGGCGACGCCCCGCCGGGCGAGCCCGCGGATCGCGCCCTTGGCGGCAATCGGCGCCGCGTCCTGCAGCTGTCGGCGCGCCATATCACCTCGACCACGGCGCCGTACGACCTGGTGCGCAAGATGCGCGCCTCGGTCCTGGTGATGGGGCCGCTGGTGGCGCGCTGCGGCCGCGTCCGCGTCTCACTGCCGGGCGGCTGCGCGATCGGTCCGCGGCCCGTTGACCTGCACATCAACGGGCTGGAGCGGCTCGGCGCCGAGGTCGAGCTGAACAGCGGCTATATCGAGGCGCGGGCGCCGAAGGGGCTGCGCGGCGCCGAGATCGTCTTTCCCAGCGTCTCGGTCGGCGCCACCGAGAACCTGTTGATGGCGGCGACGCTAGCGGCCGGCGAGAGCGTGCTGATCAACGCCGCGCGCGAGCCCGAGATCACCGATCTGGCGCATTGCCTTATCGCGATGGGGGCGCAGATCGACGGCATCGGCAGCGACCGGCTGGTGGTCCGGGGCGTTCCGGCATTGCACGGCGCCTGCCACAGTGTCATCCCCGACCGCATCGAGACCGGCACCTACATGATGGCCGCCGCCGCCACCGGCGGCGAGGTTCGCCTCGTCGGCGCGCGGGCCGACCACGTCGATTCTGTGCGCCGGCGCCTAGACGCCGCCGGGGTCGAGGTCGCCGAGACCGCGGACGGCCTCCTGGTGCGGCGGCGCAACGGCCGGCTCACCGGCACCGACGTCATGACCGAGCCCTATCCCGGCTTCCCGACCGACCTGCAGGCGCAGATCATGGCGGTGATGGCGGTCGCCGAGGGCGCCTCGATGATCACCGAGACGATCTTCGAGAACCGCTTCATGCACGTGCCGGAGTTGGCGCGCATGGGCGCCAACATCAACGTCCACGGCGCCTCGGCGCTGGTGCGCGGCGTGCCGCGGCTGATGGGCGCGCCGGTGATGGCGACCGATCTGCGCGCCTCGGTGTCGCTCGTGCTGGCCGGGCTGGCGGCCGCCGGCGAGACGGTCGTCAACCGCGTCTACCATCTCGACCGCGGCTACGAGCGGATCGAGGAGAAGCTGTCGGCGTGCGGCGCTCGGATCGAAAGGCTGCACGGTTGACGGCCCGCAAGGGCCTGCCGCAGCCGCCATCGAGGGCGGCGGGATTGCGGCTGCGCGGCGAGGACGCCGAGGACCTGGCGGTGATCTCGGCGTGCCTGCAGGATGCGCTCGTCGCGGTGCGCGATCTCGCCTACGATCGCGATGCGCACTTGTTCACGATGGTGGCGAACCGCTTCCGCTGGGAGAGCGACGGTGGCGATGGCCGGTTCGAGCGCACGCTGTGCGCGCTGGCGTTCGACACCGTCGAGGAGGTCGTCTACCGCGGCTTCCGCCGCAGCGAGGAGGACCGCATCCTGTCCCTGCTGGTCATACAGAGCCTTCCCGCGACGTCCGCCGATGGCGCTGCGTCCGCGACCCGCGGGACCGCGGCTCCCAGGACCACGGCTAGCGGCGCCGTCATCGAGCTCGAATTCGCCGACGGCGCGGCGATCAGGTTGGCCGCCGGCGGCATCCGCTGCCGCGCTCGCGATGTCGGCGAGCCGTGGCCGACGGTGTGGCAGCCGCGCCACCCGCTGGACTTGGCGGGATGACGATGCGCGGAGCGCAGCGCGCCCGCCTCCTACCGCCGGAGGGCCGCCCCCCGGCGGCCGCGCCGGTCGTGATGGCGTTGCCGAACGGCCGGATCCTCGGCGAGGCGATGCCGCTCCTGCATCAGATCGGCATCGAGCCGGAGCCGGCCTTTTCCGATCCCGCCAGTCGGCAGCTGCGCTTTGCCACCTCCGACCCCGGCCTCGACCTCATTCGCGTGCGCAGCTTCGACGTCGCGACCTTTGTCGCGTTCGGCGCGGCGCAGCTCGGCATCGCCGGGAACGACGTGCTGATGGAGTTCGATTACTCAGAGATCTACGCGCCGCTCGACCTCGGCATTGGGCATTGCCGGCTCGCGGTGGCGACGCCGGCGGAATGGGCGGCGCAGGAAGATCCGCGGCGCTGGAGCCATCTGCAGATCGCGACGAAATACCCGGAGATCACCCGCCGCCACTTCGCGGCGCGCGGTGTGCAAGCGGAATGCATCAAGCTCAACGGCGCAATCGAACTGGCGCCGCTGCTCGGTCTGTGCCGGCACATCGTCGACCTCGTGCAGACCGGCGCGACGCTGCGCGCCAACGGCCTCGTCGAGATCGAGCACATCGCTGAAATCAGCTCGCGGCTGATCGTCAACCGCCCCGCCCTCAAGACCCGCCCGGAGGAGGTCGGCCAGTGGATCGAGCGCCTGCGCACCGTCACCTCCGACGTCGGCGGCGCGCGGCTCGCTGCGGCGTCGGGATGACCGGCGCATCAGGACCGCGGGCCTCTGGCCCGCATGCCGGCAGGATGCCGGCGGTCGCAAAGCGACGCGCGGTGCTTGAATGGCGATAACGCTGCGGACGAACCGCGCCGACTTCGAGGCGGGGTTCCGGGCGTTGCTCGGGATGAAGCGCGAGAGCGCGGCCGAAATCGACGACGCCGTCGCGGCAATCATCGCCGATGTCGCCGCGCGCGGCGATGCCGCTGTCGTCGATTACACCGCGCGGTTCGACCGGGTGACGCTGACCACCGACCGGCTGCGCCTGTCGCCGGCCGAGATCGCGGCCGCGGCGGCAGCGGCGCCGGCCGAGACGGTGGCGGCGCTGCGGCTTGCCGCGGAGCGCATCGAAAGCTTCCACCGGCGGCAGCTGCCGCAGGCGATCGACTATACCGACGCCATCGGGGTGCGGCTGGGCCAGCGCTGGCGGCCGCTCGCCGCCGCCGGGCTCTACGTGCCGGGCGGCACCGCCGCCTATCCGTCGTCGGTGCTGATGAACGCGATCCCGGCCAAGGTCGCCGGCGTCGAGCGGCTGGTGATGACCGTGCCGACGCCGGACGGCACGCTCAACCCCCTGGTGATGGCGGCGGCGCACCTGGTCGGCATCGACGAGATCTATCGCATCGGCGGCGCCCAGGCGATCGCGGCTCTGGCCTACGGTACCGCGACGATCGCGCCGGTCGACAAGATCGTCGGACCGGGCAACGCCTATGTCGCGGCCGCTAAGCGCCGGGTGTTCGGGCGAGTCGGGATCGACATGATCGCCGGCCCGTCGGAGATCCTCGTCGTCGCCGACGCCGCCAACGATCCCCGCTGGATCGCCGCCGACCTCTTGTCGCAGGCCGAGCATGACACTGCGGCACAGGCCATCCTCCTCACCGACGACGCCGATTTCGCGGCCGCGGTCGAGCGCGAGATCGCGCGCCACCTGCAGCGCCTGCCGCGCTCGGAGATCGCCGCCGCCAGCTGGCATGACAACGGCGCGATTATCCTTGTCGCCGACCTCGACGAGGCGCCGCCGCTGATCGACCGCATTGCCCCTGAACACCTCGAACTCGCGGTCGAAATGCCGGAAGCGGCGGCCGCGCAGGTCCGGCATGCCGGCGCCATCTTCCTCGGGCGGCACACGCCGGAGGCGGTTGGCGACTACATCGCCGGTCCCAACCATGTGCTGCCGACAGCGCGCAGCGCGCGCTTCGCCTCGGGCCTCGGCGTCTTCGATTTCATGAAGCGGACGACAATCGTCGGCTGCGACAGCGCCGCGCTTGCAGCGCTCGCCCCAGCGGCGATCACGCTCGCCGAGGCGGAGGGGCTCGACGCGCACGCGCTGTCGCTAGCGATCAGGCTTTCCGAAGGTGACTGACGGCGGCGCCGAGGCTGCCTTGCGCATCGCCGAGATCAGCCTCGACGAGCACAGCGTTATTCGCCGCAGCCCCGAGATCGAGCGCGAGCGGGCCGGGGCAATCGCCGATCTCGTGCACGCCAATCATTTCGCACCGGAATCGGGTCTCGATGGCCCGTACCGCCTGCATCTGGCGATCTCGGAAAACCGGCTGGCGATGGAGATCGCCTCGCTCACCAATGACCGGCAGGAGACGGTGGTATTGCCGCTGCGCCCGTTCGGCAGGCTGATCAAGGATTATTTCCTGGTCTGCGAGAGCTATGCGAAGGCTGTGCAAAACAGCAATTTGGCGCAGGTCGAGGCGATCGACATGGGCCGCCGCGGACTGCACGACGAAGGCGCCCAGCTGCTGATCGACACCCTCGCCGGCAAGGTCGCGATCGACCACGCGACGGCGCGCCGCCTCTTTACGCTGATCTGCGTGCTCCACCTGAAAGCGTCGGCGCACGGGCTCGGCGGCCATCCATCGTGACCCGCCAATCGCGGTGGGCGTGACCGCGCCGCTGGTTCTTGCCTCCGCTTCGCCGCGCCGGCTCGAGCTGCTGCGGCAGATCGGCATCGTTCCCGACATCGTCGATCCGGCCGACATCGACGAGACGCCGGAGAGGGACGAGCTGCCGCCGGGACATGTCGTGCGGCTGGCGATGGCGAAGGCGAGCGCCGTCCAGCCGCGCCACCCCGGCGCCTTCATCCTGGCGGCGGACACCGTCGTCGCCTGCGGTCGCCGCATCCTGCCGAAGGCCGAGGACGAGGCGACGGCCCGGCAATGCCTGACGCTCTTATCGGGGCGGCGGCATCGCGTCTATGGTGGCGTCGCAATCGTCACTCCGGCGGGCGAACTCTCGCTGCGCCGGGTCGTCAGCCAGGTCTTGTTCAAGCGGCTGAGCGAGGACGAGCTGGGCGCCTACCTGGCGAGCCGCGAATGGCACGGCAAGGCCGGCGGCTATGCGATCCAGGGCCGTGCCGCCTCGCTGATCGCATGGATCTCCGGCTCCTATTCGAATGTTGTCGGCCTGCCGCTGTTCGAGACGGCGCAGCTTCTGGCCGGCCGCGGCTATCGCCCGAATTGCGCGGCGAGCTCCTGATCGCCGCCGGGCCCGGCGAATGGCGCACCCTCTGGCTGGAGGACGGCGCCGCGGCCGAGCTGCATGTCGAGCGCGGCGACATTCGGCCGGCCGGCAGCACCCATCTCGGGCGCGTCATCCGCCGTCTGCCCGGCCTCGACGCGGTGCTGGTCGACATCGGCGAGGAGCGGCCGGGCTTTTTGCCGGGCCGCACCGCGCTCGACGAGGGCGCGCGAATCGTCGTCGAGGTGCGGCACGAGGCGACGCAGGATAAGGGCGCCCGCCTCTCGGCGCATCCCGCCGACGTCGCGGCCGCGCTGACGCCGCCGGCGCAGCTGACGGCAAGGGCGGGCTTCGCCGCCGCCCTGGCCTTGCGGTTATCAGCCGAGCCGGAGCGGGTGCTGGCCGACGATGTCGCGATCCTCCCGGAGTTGCGCGCCGCGTTCCCCGCCGCCGAATGCGCGTGCGTCGCCGCCGCGGACTGGCCGGTCGACATCGAGGCGGCGTTCGACGCGGCGTTGTCGCCGAGCCTCACGCTGGCCGGCGGCGGCCGCCTCCATATTGCCGAAGGTGGCGCCGCGGTGCTGATCGACGTCGACACCGGCAGCGCGGACGATGTTTCCCTAGAGCGCAGTGCGATGAGCGTCAACCTCGCGGCGGCGGCGGCGATCGCGCGACATCTGCGCCTGCGCCAGCTCGCTGGCGGAATCATCATCGATTTCGCGGCGCTAGACGGCAGGCGGCGGCGCGAGCGGGTGGCGGCGGCGATGACGGAGGCATTGGCGAGCGACCCGGCGCGGCCGCAGGTGCTCGGCTGGAGCCGTCTCGGCCATCTCGAAATCGTCCGGCCCCGCCGGCTGCGGCCACTCAGCGCCGCGATGCTGGAGAGCGCCGGGCCGCGCAAGAACGCCGCCGCGCTCGCCTATGAAGCGCTGCGCCTCCTCCATCGCGAGGCGCGGGCGCGACCGGCCGCGAATTGGACCTTGCTCGTCGCCCCGGCGCTGATGATGGTGCTGCAGGGCCCGGCGGCGTCGGCCTTGCATGGCCTCGAAACACGGCTCGGCCGCGCGATCCGGGTCGAAATCATGGCGGAGCCGGGGCCGGCGCCTTTTGACATCAGAGCGGCATGAGACAATATCGCAGCCATGATGCACGACGATCCTCCCGGTCGCGCGGAGCTACCGACGCGCCTCTCTGCCACCCGCCGGCGCTGCCCGATCTGCGGTAAGCCGCCCGCGCCGCGCCACCACCCATTCTGCTCGCCGCGCTGCGCCGACATCGATCTCGGCCGCTGGCTCAACGGCAATTATCGCGTCGAAACCGACGAGCCCCCGGAAGACCGTACCGGCGACGACCCGGAGAGTTGACCGGTAGTTTGCCCCTCACCCCAACCCTCTCCCCGCGAGCGGGGAGAGGGAGACAGGTCCCACGGGCGGCGCAAATTCGTCCCCTCGCCCCGCGGAGCGTGGAGAGCACAGAGGGTGAGGGGCTAGGGCTATTGCCCGCGCACCTCCGGCGTTAGCGGTCGATGCCGCCCAGGCAGAGGTATTTGACCTCGAGGAACTCCTCGATGCCGTATTTGGAGCCTTCGCGGCCGATGCCCGATTCCTTCATGCCGCCGAACGGCGCGATCTCGGTCGAGATGATGCCCTCGTTGATGCCGACGATGCCGTATTCGAGGGCCTCGGCGACGCGCCAGATGCGGCCGATGTCGCGGCTGTAGAAATAGGCGGCCAGCCCGAACTCGGTGTCGTTCGCCATCTTGACCGCCTCCGCCTCGCTCTTGAAGCGATAGAGCGGCGCCACCGGCCCGAACGTCTCCTCCCTGGTGATCACCATGTCGGTGGTGACGCCGGTTAGCACGGTGGGCTCGAAAAAGCTGCCGCCCAACGCGTGGCGGTGGCCGCCGACCGCGACCTTTGCCCCCTTCTTCAGCGCGTCGGCGATGTGCGCCTCGACCTTCTCGACCGCCTTCATGTCAATGAGCGGCCCGATCACCGTCCCGGGCTCGAAGCCGCTCGCCACCTTCATCGCGCCGGCGACCTCCGAGAGCCGCTTCGAAAACGCGTCGTAGACGCCGTCCTGCACCAGGATGCGGTTGGCGCAGACGCAGGTCTGGCCGGCGTTCCGGTATTTCGAGGCGATCGCGCCCTTCACCGCCTGCTCGATGTCGGCGTCGTCAAAGACGATGAACGGCGCGTTGCCGCCGAGTTCGAGCGAGACCTTCTTCACCGTGCCGGCGCACTGCTCCATCAGCAATTTGCCGATCTCGGTCGAGCCGGTGAAGGTCAGCTTGCGCACGGTCGGGTTCGACGTCATCTCGCCGCCGATCTCGGTCGAGCCGCCGGTGACGCAGGAGAAGACGCCGGCCGGCACGCCGGCGCGCTCGGCCAATTCGCACAACGCCAAGGCTGAATAGGGCGTCGCGCTGGCCGGCTTCAGCACCATCGTGCAGCCGGCGGCCAGCGCCGGGCCGGCCTTGCGGGTGATCATCGCGGCCGGGAAGTTCCACGGCGTGATCGCAACGCACACCCCGATCGGCTCTTTGGTCACGACGATGCGCTTGTCGGCGCCGTGCGCCGGGATCGTATCGCCGTAGATGCGTTTCCCTTCCTCGCCGAACCATTCGATAAAGGCGGCGGCATAGGCGATCTCGCCCTTCGACTCGGCAAGCGGCTTGCCCTGCTCGGCGGTCATCAGCGTCGCGAGATCGTCCTGGTTCGCCATCATCAGGTCGAACCATTTGCGCAGGATACCGGCGCGCTCCTTGGCGGTCCTGGCGCGCCACGCCGGCAGCGCGCGGTCGGCCGCCTCGATCGCCTGGCGGGTTTCCTCGGCGCCCATGCGCGGCACCGTGCCGAGCCTCTCGCCGGTCGCCGGGTTGGTCACCGGCATGGTGCCGCGGTTCAGAGCGTCGACCCATTTGCCGTCGACATACGCCTTCTGGCGGAACAGCGTCTCGTCCTGGAGCTTCATCGAACCCTCCGCGACCGCTGGGTTTGGAGTAAATTCATACGTACGGGCGCCATCCGGCTTTGGCAAGATAAGCAGGGACAGCCGACAGGAGCCGCGATGACCGAAAAGCCACAGCCGAGCAGCAAAAGCCTGACCGCAAACGGGCTGCGCCTGCACTACCTGGAATGGGGCGATCCCGGCGGCGTGCCGGTCATCTGCGTGCATGGTTATACGTCGAGCGCACAATCCTTCAACGCGCTGGCCCGCCATCTCGGCGACCGCGTGCACCTGCTGGCGATGGACGTGCGCGGCCATGGCGAGAGCCAGTGGTCGCGCGAGGGAGCCTATCAGTACGCCGACCAGGCGGCCGACCTGGCGGCCTTTGCCGATGCGCTGGTGCCAACGCCGTTCGTGCTGATCGGCACCTCGATGGGCGGCATCATCGCGATGGCCTACGCGGCACAACACGCCGACCGGCTGCGCGCGCTGGTCATCAACGACATCGGCCCCGAGGTCGAGGCCGGCAGCAGTCGCATCACCGGGATGGTCGGCAGCCGTCCCGACGATTTCACGACCCTAGACGAGGCGATGGCCTACCGCCGCGAAGCTTCGCCGATCACCGCGGCGCGCCCGCTCGACGACCAGCGCGAGCTGGCGCTCGGGGTGCTGCGGCAGCGGCCCGATGGACGTTGGGGCTGGAAGATGGATCCGGCATATATCGAGCAGCGTGTCAGCCGCGGCGCACCGCCTCGCCCGGATGCCTGGCTGGCGCTGGCCGGGCTGCGCTGCCCGGCGCTCGTCGTTTGGGGGACTGACAGCGATGTGCTGTCGGAGGCGCAGGCGCGGCGCATGGTCGAGACGCTGCCGCATGGCGAGCTGGCCGCCGTGTCCGGCGTCGGCCATGCGCCGACCCTCGTCGAGCCGCCGGTCCTGACGGCGCTCGACCGGCTACTGGCGGCGCTGTAAGCGCCGGCGGCGCTACGCGCAGAGATAGCCCAGCTTCAGCTGCAGCCGCACGCCGCCGAGCTGGTTGCCGGCCGCGTCGCAGACCATGACCGCGGCGCTGCTGTCGCCATCGAGCACTTCGCGCGCCCGGGTCAGCGCCTCATGCTCGGTGCTGAACCGCTCGATCTGCAGGCCGTCATCCAAATGCCGGTCAGGATGCGACACGGCGGCGGCATCCCCATAGATCACGCGATAGGTCATCACTCCACCCCGATCGTTGCTGAAACAGCGAGTCTGCGGCTGTCACTCGGCGGCGGCGCGCTGCGGCGCGCTTTCGGGCTGCGGCGCCGGCTGCGCGGGCGGCCGGTTGAACCGATCAGCGGCAACCGCGCGCTGCGTCATCGCGACCGTGTCCTGCGCGGCGCTGCCGAAATCCACCGTGGCGCGCCGCAGCGCCTCGGCGACCCATTGCTGCTGCAGCTGCACGACCTCGACTGCGCTGCGGCAGTCCAGCATCCGGCGCAATGTCTGTGCCGTCGCGTCGACGGCTTCGCTCTGGCGCTTCATCCACGCTGCCCAGATCGCCTCGAACCCGGTCAAGAGCTCGCCTTGCGTGCGCGCCCATGCCTCGGCCTCGCGCAGCATCGCCGCCGCCACAATGGTCCCAGGAGCCGCTTCACTACCGGTTCGCTCGCCTCGATTAAACTCCGTCATCTGCATTCTCCATGCCAAGTCTCAGGAGGAATCGCACGGACAACCGCCCGTTTTCGCGCATCCGTTTAAAAAGCAATGTTGCTGCTGGTTTGCCAGAATGTTCGGCAGGCCGACAGTTGACCTGCTCTTTACGGCATCAGTATGACAACGTTGTTGCGCTGTTCGACGACGTTGTGGCTTAGAGACATATTCCGGACTTGATCCGGGCGAGCCGGAGGTGGCGCCGCCACCGCCACCGCGCCGCGCGCCGCCCTGCCCATGCTTCCTGGCTGTTGCCTGTAGATCTCCGGCTCGCCGGCGCCGCCCGCTTCCGCAGCGAAGCAGCAGGGGGTTCACGTAAAAGTTGTGCCGCAGGTGCTGCCGGCGGCATCGCGGCCCCAACGGACCATCGCACCCGGCGGCCTCCGTTCTCCGATCCGTTCCCACGCCCCAAGCCGTACCACACCAATACGGCGAAATTAGCAGCGCCAACCTCCCTGCAGCACGCCGCCGCCGCGATGGGTTTCGCTCCGCTCAACCCATCCTAC
>JBLMXS010000091.1:0-9439 GCA_050257895.1 Thiohalocapsa sp. | reverse complement strand
GTCCTGCATCATGGCGGCCCGCAGTACGAAGTCCGACTTCAGAACGTCGCGCCGGATTCGAGCCAGGCGCGGACGATCTCCTCGCCGGTGGCGAACCACACGCCGTCATGCTTGGCGATGTAGCCGATCGCCTCGTCGAGGCCGCCGATGCGGTGCGGCACGCCGATCTGGTAGGGATGCAGGCAGATCGCCATGACGCGGCCCGATTGCGCCCCCTCGGCGTAGAGCGTGTCGAACTGGCGCTTGATCGCCGTGACGAACTGACCGATGTGCCCGGCCCGCGTCTGGATGAACGGCGAGTCGTTGATCTCGTAGGAATAGGGGATCGACACCAGCCGTTTGCCGCCGACATTCATCAGATAGGGCTGGTCGTCGTTGACCCAGTCGGCGACGTAGAGGCAGCCCTCCTCGACCAGGTAGTCGAGAGTGTGCCAGGTCTCGGCGAGGCCAGAGCCGAGCCAGCCGACCGGTTTCCGCCCGCTCAGCGCCTCGATCTTCGCCAGGGCACGGTGGATCGACTGCTTCTCCTCGTCCGGCTCCATCTGGTTGAGCCAGCGCGAGTTGGTCTCGTTGTGCCCGAGGATCTCCCAGCCGAGATCGACCGCCGCCTTGACGATCTGCGGGTGGTGGTCGCAGATGTCGCTGTTGAGAGTGGGGCTGGCCTTGACGTTGTGCTTCTGCAGGACGTCCATGATGCGCCAGATGCCGACCCGGTTGCCGTAGTCGCGCTGCGCCCAGGCCCGCACCGACGGCACCGGCGCGTGGCTGTCATAGGGGCTGCCGGCGATGCCGCGCCGCAGCGGAAAGAACTCGATATTAGGGATGATCCATACCGCCAAGCGCGCGCCGTTCGGCCAGGTCAGCTTCGGCCGGTCGTTGATCGGCGTATAGGGGAAGGGGCCGTAGTCGCGCGCGTCCATAACGGTCTCCGTAACGGGCAGGATCAACCGCGGCGACTATAGAACGAAACGGAGGGCGGCGTGCAGATCGACGACCGGACGGTGCAGCTCCTGTGGCGCCATTTCAGCGATTTTTCGGCCGGCGAACTCTACGAGATGCTGCGCTTCCGCCAGGCGATCTTCGTCGTCGAGCAAGCCTCCCCCTACCCCGACCTCGACGGCCTCGACCAGAGCGCCCACCACCTCTTGCTGCAGATCGACGCGACGCTCGCCGGCTATCTGCGGCTGATCCCTGCCTTGGGAGAGAAGCGGGTCACCGTCGGCCGCGTTGCGGTCGCACGCGCCCACCGCCGTCACGGGCTCGCCCGCCTGATGGTGAAGGAAGCGCTCGTCCGTTGCCGCCGCTATTGCGCCCATGGCACCGTCGCTCTCAGCGCCCAGATCTACCTATTGCCGTTCTACGAAAGCCTCGGCTTCCATCCGACCTCCGCGCCCTACGACGATTACGGCGTGGCGCACATCGACATGACACTCCGGTGATCAACGCAGCCAGTTCTCAATGCGCAGACCGGGGACATGAGAGAAATCACGCTCTTTGTCGGTTACGAGGGTAATGCCCAGGGCAACGGCATGCGCCGCGATCAAGAGGTCGTTGGGGCCGATCACTTTGGCGAGGGCGAGTCGCGCGCGCAATTCGCCGTAAGCGATATCAGCCGGAGAGTCGAAAGCGACAACCGGAAGCGTGCGCAGCAATTCCTCTGCGCGATCAATGAGCCGCGGCCAGCCGCTCTTGGCGATACCGTACCGAATTTCGGCGGCGACAATGATGCTGGTACATATCTCGGCGGCAAAGACACGCATTCGATTTGCCGCAACTCCATTCGGGTGTCTCATCGCCTCCGACAGAATGTTCGTGTCGAGCATGAACGCGGGCATCAGAGGTCGACATCGTCAAGCGGCGGCAAGTCGTCGATGTGTGGGAATTCGTCGTCGATCGGTTCCCAAGAGTCGAGGAGCTCAGCCAGCGATTTTCGTCTGGTCGGCTCGATGACGAGACGCAGTCCTTCCTTGCGCAGGATCACCTGATTTCCCGAAAACTCGAATTCCCGCGGGATCCGGATGGCCTGGTTGCGCCCATTCTTGAACAGCTTGACAATCCGTTCCGCCGGCCGGCATTGCGCCTCCTTTGGCATATGCCCAGACATAGCCCGCAGTCGCCGAGGTCAATTGCAAGCGGCATCCGCGGCGGACGTTCGGCGTATAATGCGCTTCGCGATCGACATCGAAGCAGGAGAGGATTGATGCAAACGCGTGCTGCCGTTGCGCACAAGGCGGGCCAGCCCCTGTCGATCGAGACGGTGACGCTGGAGGGGCCGAAGGCCGGCGAGGTGCTGGTCGAAGTGAAGGCGACCGGGATCTGCCATACCGACGCCTATACGCTCTCGGGGGCCGATCCCGAGGGCCTGTTCCCGGCGATCCTCGGACATGAGGGGGCGGGGATCGTCGTCGATGTCGGGCCGGGCGTGACCAGCCTCAAAAAGGGCGACCACGTCATCCCGCTCTACACGCCGGAATGCCGGCAGTGCCCGTCATGCCTGTCGCGCAAAACGAACCTGTGCACCGCGATCCGCGCGACCCAGGGACAGGGCGTGATGCCCGACGGCACCAGCCGCTTCTCGCTGGGAAGCGAGCAGCTGTTCCACTACATGGGCACCTCGACCTTCGCGAACTTCACGGTGTTGCCGGAGATCGCGGTCGCAAAAATCCGCGAGGACGCCCCGTTCGACAAGGTCTGCTACATCGGCTGCGGCGTCACTACCGGGCTGGGCGCCGTCATCAACACCGCCAAGGTCGAGCCCGGCGCCAATGTCGTGGTGTTCGGCCTCGGCGGCATCGGCCTCAATGTCGTGCAGGGCTGCCGTATGGTCGGCGCTGACATGATCGTCGGGGTCGATCTCAACCCGCGCCGCCGGGTGCTCGCCGAAAAATTCGGCATGACGCATTTCGTCAACCCGACGGAGGTCCAGGGCGACCTCGTGCCCTACCTGGTGGATCTGACGAAAGGCGGCGCCGACTACAGCTTCGAGTGCATCGGCAATGTCCAGACGATGCGGCAGGCCCTGGAGTGCTGCCACCGCGGCTGGGGCGTCAGCGTCATCATCGGCGTCGCCGCGGCGGGACAGGAGATTGCGACGCGGCCGTTTCAGCTGGTGACGGGCCGGATCTGGAAGGGCACCGCCTTCGGCGGTGCCAGGGGCCGCACCGACGTGCCGAAGATCGTCGACTGGTACATGGAGAAGAAGATCAACATCGACGATCTGATCACCCATACGCTGCGGCTCGACGACATCAACCAGGGCTTCGAGCTGATGCACAAGGGCGAATCGATCCGCAGCGTTGTGGTGTATTAGCCCGCCAAGCCCCTCACCCTGTCCCTCTCCCCTCAAGCGGGGAGAGGACGTGCTGAAGTCGCTCACTCCTCCGACATCAGCCGCCTGGTCACCGGCAAGGTGATGCGGTGCGGCATGTGGCGGACGGCCATCGCCGTGAGCCGGTTGCCGAGGCCGGTTATGACGACGTCGCGACCGGCGGCGAGCGCGCGATAGCCCTGCCGTGCCACCTCGGCGGAATCCATCATGCGGCGCAGCCGGCGCGCCATCAGCGAATTGCGGGCGCCGGCAACCTCGAAGAACTTCGTCCCGGTCGCCCCGGGGCACAGCGTCGTGACGGTAACGCCGGTGCCGCGCAGCTCGCTGGCGAGCGCCTCGCCTAGGCTCAGCACGTAGGCCTTGCTCGCGAAGTAGACCGCCATGTGCGGCCCCGGCTGAAATCCGGCGACCGAGGCAACCAGCATGATCCGGCCGCGACGGCGCTCGATCATGCCGGGCAGCAGGAGGCGCGTCAGCTCGGTCAGCGCGACGATGTTGACCTGCAGCATCTCCTGGACGCGCGTCGCCGCGACGCGCTCGAAGCGGCCGGCCGCGCCGAGCCCGGCATTGTTGACGAGCACCTCGACGACAAGGCCGCGGCGCGCCATATCCTCGACCAGCGCCGCCGCAGCCCCCGGCTGCGCGAGGTCGGCGGCGATTACCGTTACGTCGGTCCCGCCGCCGCGCAGCTCGCCGGCGAGCGCCTCCATCGCCGCAACACCGCGCGCGGCGAGGACGAGGTCGTGCCCGTGCCGTGCCAATTCCCGCGCCAAGTCGGCGCCGATGCCGCCGGACGCGCCGGTGACGAGGGCGAGCGGCCGCCCACTGTCGTTCATGGCGCTATTCCTGTCATGCCGCGTGCGCTGCGGCAACCGGATTGACGGATGAGAAGCAAGCTGCTGTAGGAAACCGCAACGGAATCGGCCACCGGCTCGTTCGCCCTTCCGGAGGAGCGATGGACAGCAGCAGCACCGGACTGCCGGAGCGCCGACCGTCTGACGGCGAGCACGGCGCCACGGCGTTCTTCCCGCACTTTCTCCACCTTGCCGGACGCTTCTTCACCTCGCAGGAGCGGGGCACGGCCTGGCTGCTCTCGATCGGCGTCATCGCGCTGACCCTGACGCAGATCGGCTTCGCGGTTCGCCTCAATGTGTGGAACCGCGATTTCTTCAACGCACTCGAAAGCCGCGACTGGCACCTGTTCCTGCGGCAGATGGGCATCTTTGCGCTGCTCTGCGCCGCGACGATGGGCCTCGCGGTCTACCAGGTCTATCTGAAGCAGCTGCTGCAGCTTCGCTGGCGGCGCTGGCTGACCGCACAGCTGGTAGACCGCTGGCTGGTCGACGGCAGGCATTACCAGCTGAGCCTGCTCGAGCCCGATCTCGACAATCCAGATCAGCGCATCGCCGAAAGCACCAAGCACGCCACCGAAATGACCGTCGAGTTCGCGCTCGGCATCTTCAATGCTTTGGTCACGCTCGTCTCGTTCATCGGCATCCTGTGGGCGATCTCCGGTGCGCTGGAATTCAGCATCGGCAAGCTCTCGTTCGGCATCCCGGGCTACATGGTGTTCGCGGCCTTGCTTTACGCCGGGATCGGCTCGGCCTTGACCTATTTCGTCGGCCGCCCGATCGTCACCGCCAACCTGCAGCAGAATACCACCGAGGCGAACTATCGCTTCGCCCTCGTACGGCTGCGCGAGAACAGCGAGGCGGTGGCGCTGATCCGCGGCGAGACCGACGAAAAGAAGGTCCTGACCAACTATTTTGCCGACGTTCTCGCTGCGACGATGGGGCTGATGCGCACGCAGCGGCGGCTGATGTGGCTGACCAGCTTCTACGCGACGGTCGGCATCGTCTATCCGACGCTAGTTGCTAGCCCGCGCTACTTTTCGGGCGCCATCACGCTCGGCGTTCTGATGCAGATCACCGCGGCGTTCGGCCAGGTGCAGACCGCGCTCAATTATTTTGTCGACAACTTTCCGCGCATCGCCGAGTGGCGCTCGCATGCCGAGCGGCTGCTCGAATTCGACGAGGCGCTGGGGTCCAGCGCTGAGAGTCAGGCGGAGAGCGGCGAGGTGACGACGATCGTCATCGCCGACCACGCCGACAGCGCGATGGCTGGGCTGCGCTTCGACGACCTGTCGATCACCACCGTCGACGGAAACATCGTCATCGCCGACGCCAATACCGAGATCAAGCAGGGCGAGCGGGTGCTGATCGTCGGACCCTCGGGCAGCGGCAAGAGCACGCTGTTCCGCGCTGTCGCCGGGCTGTGGCCATGGGGTGCCGGCAAGATCGTCCTGCCGGATCGCAGCCATATCATGTTCATGCCGCAGCGGCCGTATCTGCCGCTCGGCACGCTGCGCGACACGGTCGCCTATCCGGCGGCGGCCGGAGGTTTTTCGAAGGCCGACATCGAGGCGGCGCTTGAGCGCTGCGGCCTCGCTCATCTCCTCGAGCGGCTGGGGGCGGACGAGCATTGGGACCGCGTGCTGAGCGGCGGCGAGCAGCAGCGCCTCGCCTTTGCCCGGCTCCTGTTGCACAAGCCCCAATGGGTGTTCATGGACGAGGCCACCTCGGCGATCGACGAGGAGGGGCAGGAGGCGCTGATGCGGCTGTTCGACGACGAACTGGCGGGCACCACCGTCGTGTCGATCGCGCACCGCCCGGGCATGGACGCCTATCACGACCGCGTCCTGACCTTGGCCATGGCGGTCGGCGGCGCCCGTCTCGTCACCAAGCGGCCGTCGGCCCGCCGCCCCGAGAAGCAGGCGCGCCGCAGGCGGCGGCTGGCGGCGGCGGTGCTGCGGCCCTGGCGGCCGGCAAGCTGATGCGGTGAGCTGATCCGGTGAGCTGATGAGGAGAGGCGATATGAGACGTGCGCAGCTGCCGACAATCCTGGCCCCGCTACTATCGGCCCTGGCGTTGGCCCTGGCGCAGGCCGTGGCGACGCCCGGGCCGTTCCGGGCGTTAGCCGCAGAGCCGACCAAGCAGGTCATCAAGCCCGGAAGGTGGGAGTTCATCTCGCATCTGCAGATGCCGGCTGGCGTCGCGCTGCCGGCCGGCGTGGCGTTGCCGGCAAGTGGCGGCGCGCAGGCCACGCATACCGCCTGCATCGAAACCGACAAGGCGGTGCCGACCGACCCCCGCCCGGAATGCCATGTCGACCACATCAATCGTGACGGCGCCGTCATCACCTGGGCGGCGAGCTGCAAGGAGGCGCACGGCGTCGTCAACTCCGCCGGCGTCGCGCGCTACAACGGCGACCAGATGCAGGGAACGCTGACAACGCGCCTGCCGCAGCCCGGCGGCAAATTCGTTGACACCACGCAAACCATCACCGGCCGCTATCTCGGCGCCTGCACCCGCTGACATCGCTCGCCTCGTCGCGGTCGAACTTCCAGCCGGCGGCAGCTTCCATGTTCTTGATGTACTCGAGAGCCCGTTCGCAGCGGCGGTCGCGGTCGAACTCGAAGCTGCCCAACGCTGGCCGGAAGGCGGGTGACCAGGGAGTTTCCCATTGCGACGCGCGCATCGACGACCACTCCGGGATACACTTCGCCATTGGCGTATCGCCTATCGCCTGATGATGGCGCCGCGACGGCCTCCGTCGCGAAAGCGTGACTTTACAGCGGCAACGGCGGCGCCCACATCGACCGGCAGCCGAAGCCCCGTGAAGGAGAGTTGAGATGCTGATCCGCAGGAAGCGCGGCTGGGAATTGCCGGAAAGGGCGGCGACGCCCGAGGCGGTATTCCGCGACCGGCGCAATCTGCTCAAGGGGATCGCGGCAGGGCCTATCCTCGCCGCCGGGTTCGGCACTCTCGCGCGGGCGGATGAGACCGATCCCTCGGCGAACCTCTATCCGGCGAAGCGGAACGCCACGTACAAGCTCGACCGGCCACTGACCGACGCGAAATATTCGACCACCTACAACAATTTCTACGAGTTCGGCGACGACAAGTCGATCTGGCAGGAGGCGCAGGCGCTCAAGGTGCGGCCGTGGACTGTCAAGATCGACGGCATGGTCGAACAGCCGCAGACCCTCGATATCGACGCTCTCTTGCAGAAGATGGGGCTGGAAGAGCGGCTCTACCGCCATCGCTGCGTCGAGGCATGGTCGATGGCGGTACCGTGGACCGGCTTCGCCTTCAAAAAGCTCGTCGACCTGGCGCGGCCGCTCGGCTCGGCGACCTACGTCAAGATGACGACGTTCATGGACCCGGCAGTGGCGCTGGGGCAGAGGAAATTCTTCTACCCGTGGCCCTATGTCGAAGGGCTGACGATGGCCGAGGCGCGCAACGACTTGGCGTTTCTCGTCACCGGCATGTACGGCAAGCCGCTGCCGAAGCAGGACGGCGCGCCGCTGCGGCTCGCCGTGCCGTGGAAATACGGCTTCAAATCGATCAAGTCGATCGTCCGTTTCGAGTTCACCGACAAGCGCCCGAAGGGCTACTGGGAGGCCTTGCAGGCCAGCGAGTACGGCTTTTGGGCCAACGTCAACCCGGCGGTGCCGCACCCGCGCTGGAGCCAGGCCTCCGAACGCGTGCTCGGCACCGACGAGCGGGTGCCGACGCTGATCTGGAACGGCTACGGCGAGTTCGTCGCCGACATGTATAAGGGGCTCGAAAAAGAACGGCTGTTCGCCTGAGCCATCGCCGGCCGGACGCAAGTGCGCGATGCGGGCGCAGCTCCTGACCGCCCCCGGACAGCCGCTCGCCGCCGTCGACCTGCCAGCGCCGCAGCCGACGCCGACGCAGCTGTTGATCGAGGTGCGCGCCTGCGCCGTCTGCCGCACCGATCTGCATGTCGTCGACGGCGAGCTGCCGCAGCCCAAACTGCCGCTCGTCCCCGGCCACGAGATCGTCGGCACCGTCATCGGCAAGGGCGCCGCCGCCGACCGCTTCGCGCTCGGCGACCGGGTCGGCGTGCCGTGGCTCGGCTGGACCTGCGGCGTCTGTGAGTATTGCCGCAGCGGCCATGAGAATCTGTGCGACCGCGCCCGCTTCACCGGCTACCAGATCGACGGCGGCTATGCCGAATTGACCGTCGCGGACGAGCGGTTCTGCTTCGCCCTCCCCGCCTCCTATGGCGACGTCGAGGCGGCGCCACTGCTGTGTGCCGGGCTCATCGGCTACCGCACGCTGCGGCTGGCCGGCGACGGCGAGCGGCTTGGCATTTACGGCTTTGGCGCGGCGGCGCATATCCTGGCGCAGGTGGCGCGCCATCAGGGCCGCCGAATCTTCGCCTTCACCCGCCCCGGCGACAACGCGGCGCAGGACTTCGCCCGCGGCCTCGGCGCGGTCTGGGCCGGCGGCTCCGATGAGATGCCGCCCGAGCCGCTCGACGCGGCGCTGATCTTCGCGCCAGTCGGGGCGCTGGTGCCGGCCGCCCTGGCCGCCACCAGAAAAGGCGGCACGATCGTCTGCGGCGGCATCCACATGAGCGACATTCCGTCTTTCCCCTACCGCCTCCTATGGGAGGAACGGATCGTGCGTTCGGTCGCCAACCTGACCCGCCGCGACGCGGAGGAGTTCCTCGCGCTCGCGCCGGCGGCCGGCATCCGCACGACGACAGAGAGCTATCCGCTCGCCGACGCCAACCGCGCCCTCTCCGAGCTGCGCAGCGGGGTCCTGCAGGGCGCCGCCGTACTGGTGCCCTAGCGGCGTCTGAGACTAGTCGGCGGCGCTCGCCGCCGGGATCGCCGGCGCGGGCGCAACGGCCGCCGGCGCAATTTCCGCGACGACCGCATCGGTGAAGCGGCGATAGACCTCGCCGGCGGTGGCAAATTCGACGCTCGCCCCGGCATCGGCGGCGCCATCGAACAAGGTGCACAGCAGGGTCTGCACCCCCGGGTAAAGGTGCGGCGGGATCGGGCGGCGCGCCGTCAGAAAATAATCGCTATACATCGAATGTGCATGCGTCTTGACGAACAGCGTCTGCTCCTTCAGCACCGATAGATTGATGATCTCATCGAGCCAGCCGTCGATGTCCTCGCAGCGTTGGCGCACCTCGCGCGCGAAATAATCGATGGATGAACTTTGACCCTTTATTGCAGAGGACCAGAGAAAGAACTTCCCCTCGTCGGCAGCGGCGCGATTGCCATAGGCC
>JBLMXS010000090.1:0-4060 GCA_050257895.1 Thiohalocapsa sp. | reverse complement strand
CGAGTTGCTGGGCGAGCGCCTCAGGTGTCTTGCCCGCGGCGACCACCGGGCCGATAAGCGGCAAGGAAACGCGGCCATCGGGGCGTACTTCAACGGTCTGATTGGTTTGCGTGTCGCTGAGGAAGTCGATGCGCAGCTTGTCGCCCGACGAAATGAGGTAAGGTTTTGCCGTCGGCCGCTGCCGCAGGTGAAAAAACACCTCGACCTCGTCGCCGATGCCGAGATCGTAACTCGCGACGCCTTGGCTCAACGCCGTTACGATCTGCTGGCGAGCCGCCGTTTTCGCCACCTCGCTCAACGCGTCGAGATAAATTGTCGAGCCGTTGCCTGCCTGGTCGAACGAGGGGTGCGAAGCGCATGCGGCAAGACACAGGGAAACGGCCAGTACCACGGTCGGCGGCATGCCGCGGGCGGTGTAGCGTCGATGGCGCGGCCGCCGCTGCCGCCGGCGCTGCACGGCTCGCCCCAACGCTTGCGGGCGAGTGCCGCCCGCGTCACTGGATGCCGTATACGCCACTGATACTGAAGCCCTGGAACCGCAGAATATCGCGCGCCACCGCATCCATGAATCGCCCAGCCTTGGCCAACCCGGTTGGTGGGACGTAGATGACGCTGTTGCGCGGCACGATCATGTCGTCTTCGAGCTGCAGCCCATCGAGAACCTCATTCAAGTTGACCGATCGCACGCGCGGTGCCCCGTCCTCGCCGATATAGAAGACGCGGACAGCGTCGCGCGCCCCAGTAGGCAAAACGCCGCCCGCTTCCGCGACCGCCAGCGCCACCGTCGTCGGCCGCTGCAGCTCGACCCGGCCGGGTTTGACGACCTCCCCGATCACCAGCGCCGCATTGGCCCGGAGCTTCCCCGGAATAAGACTGACCGCGACGGTGATGCCTTTTGCCGCGTAGGCGGCGTCAATGCGGTGCGCCACCTGCTGCATCGTCAACCCGCGCGCCGCCAGCGGTGGCAGCAGCGGCAGCGCGATCGTCCCGTCGGGCAGTACCGTGACGCTGATGTTGCGCCCTTTCCCGGACTTGCCGAGAACCGCGAGAAAATCGTCCAGCGCCGAGTGGGACTCGGTGACGTTGACGGTGATCTGCGGTTCGGTGAGGATCTGGCTGTAGCGTTTCTGCAGCTGCTGCGCGAGACCGTCGGCGGTCTGCCCGGCCGCCATGACGGCGCCGATCAACGGCAGCGAGATGCGGCCGTCGGGCAAGACTTCGACGGTTTCGCTGTTTTGCGTGTCACCGAGGAACTCGATCCGCAATTTGTCGCGCGGAACGATCCTGTAGGTTGTCGTCGAGGCCGGCCGATTGACATGGTACAGGACCTCGACTTCATCACCGATCCCCAGCCGATAGACGCTGATGCCGCTGCTGAGGCTTGCCGCGATCTTGCGCTGCGCCGCGGCCTTTTGCCCCTCGCTGAGTTCGTCGAGATAGACAGTCGCGCCCTGGCTTGTCCGTTCGTAGGGTCTCGTCGACTCGCAGGCGGCCAGGCTCAGTGCGAGCGCTACAAACAGCAAGCGGATGGACCATATCCGGTCTCGCCGCCAGCCGCGTTCCTGTCGGTGAAGCCGGCACCCCGATCCCCCCACCAGCACCCTCATACCCGCAGAACATACATGTTCGTGCCTGTCGGAGCGGCGATCTCTGAGAGGGTTGGAGCCTGGCCGAACACGCCTCTGCCGAGACCCCGGGTTGGCCGGTGAGGACAACCGTCGAAACCTACGTTGCTTGCAAGTGGCGCGGCAATGGCTTTTTGCACGTTTGGCTGATCGAGGCGGTCCGGCGGGTGACAGCTGGTCAACATGTCGCGGACGTGACGCGAGGCGAGCAAACGTGCTAGCATCGGGCAAGCGAGGGTGATGCAATCCGCCGCAAGCAGCGATGTCGCGTCAACAGGGGATGAAGTTATGGCCGGCTTCGTCGCTGAGTTCTGGGCGTTCTTGCGCGTCCGGAAGAAATTCTGGCTGGCGCCGCTGATGATAACGATGGCGCTGTTTGGCGCGCTGATTGTCGCGAGCCAAGGCTCGGTTATCGCGCCATTCATTTACACGCTCTTCTGAGCGCATGCGCATCCTGGGGATCTCCGCCTTCTACCACGACAGCGCCGCAGCGCTGGTCGAGGACGGTGACGTTGTTGCGGCCGCCCAGGAAGAGCGCTTCACACGCAAGAAGCAGGACGCCGGGTACCCCCACAACGCGATCCAGTATTGCCTTGAGGAAGCGGGCTGCAGCCTCGACGACGTCGACTACGTCGTCTTCTATGAGAAGCCGTTCGTCAAGTTCGAGCGGCTGCTCGAGACGTACCTGGCCTTTGCGCCGCGCGGTCTTGCCTCGTTTCGCATGGCATTGCCGCTGTGGCTGAAGGAGAAACTGTTCCAGAAGAACCTGATCGGTAAGCGCCTGCGGGCGTCTGCGCCCGACTTCGATTGGCAGGACAAGCTGCTGTTCGCCGAACACCATCGCAGCCACGCCGCCAGCGCCTTCTATCCATCGCCGTTCGACGAGGCGCTGATCCTGACAATGGATGGGGTCGGCGAGTGGACCACGACCAGCGTCGGCATCGGGCGCCAGCACCGCATCGAGCTAGTGAAGGAAATCCATTTCCCGCACTCTCTCGGCCTGTTGTACGCCGCCTTCACCTACTACACCGGGTTCAAGGTGAATTCCGGCGAGTACAAGGTGATGGGGCTGGCGCCGTATGGCGACCCTTGCTATGTGCAGGCGATCCTCGACAACCTGATCGACCTCAAGCCGGACGGGTCGTTCCATCTCAACCAGGATTATTTCGATTACTGCGTCGGGCTGCGGATGACCAACCGCCGCTTCGACCGCCTGTTCGGCGGCCCTCCCCGCCACCCGGAATCGCGGTTGACGCAGCGCGACATGGATCTCGCGGCCTCGGTGCAGGCGGTGACGGAGGAGGCGGTGTCGCGGATGGTCCGCGCGCTGGTTGCCGAAACCGGCCTGCGCCGCGTCTGTCTTGCCGGCGGGGTGGCGTTGAATTGCGTCGCCAACGGCAAGGTCTTGCGCGACGGCCTGGTTGACGGGCTGTGGATACAACCCGCGGCCGGCGATGCCGGCGGGGCCCTCGGTGCTGCCTTGGCCGCCTATCACGAGTTTCTCGATCAGCCCAGGCGCCCCGGCAATGCCCTGGACGGGATGCAGGGAGCCTATCTCGGACCGGCCTTCGACAACGACGAGATCGCAGCTCGCCTGCGCGCGACCGGCGCGGTGTTCGACATTGTTGACGATGTGTGCGTGATCGAGCGTACCGTCGACGCCCTCGTCGAAGACAAGGCGGTCGGATGGTTCCAGGGGCGCATGGAGTTTGGGCCGCGCGCGTTGGGGGCGCGGTCGATATTGGCCGATCCGCGCAGTGCGACGATGCAGAAGAACCTTAACCTCAAGGTCAAATACCGCGAGAGCTTCCGGCCGTTCGCGCCGTCGGTGTTGCGCGAGGATGTCGCCGATTGGTTCGAGCTCGACGGCGGCAGCCCCTACATGCTGCTCGTCGCCGATGTCGCCGAGGGGCGGCGCCGTCCGGTGTCCGACGCCGACCGGGCCTTGTTCGGGATCGACCGGCTGAACACGCAGCGCTCGGAGATCCCGGCGGTGACGCATGTCGACATGTCGGCCCGCATCCAGACGGTACACAAGGAGACCAATCCGCGCTACCATGCGCTGCTGTCCGCATTCAAGGCCCGCACAGGCTGTCCTGTGCTGGTGAACACCAGCTTCAATGTCCGCAGCGAGCCGATCGTCTGCACCCCGGAAGACGCCTTCCGCTGCTTTATGGGCACCGATATCGACCTGCTGGTGGCGGGCAATTGTATCGCGCGTAAGGCCGATCAGGATCCCGTCTTGCGCATCGACTACAAGGACGATTTCGAGCCCGATTGACCGCAGTTCATGCGCTCGCGGCTTTGGCGCCGTTCGACGGCGCGCTAAAACCGCTCCAGCCGCAGGAGGATCGCGATGGCCGGCGCGGACGGCTTCTATTTCGGCAATGCCGAGGCCGATCAGATGCGGGACAGCGGCTGGTTTATCGGCCAGT
>JBLMXS010000089.1:0-3563 GCA_050257895.1 Thiohalocapsa sp. | reverse complement strand
CGCAGATCGGGCTTGTCGGTGCCGTATTTCAGCATGGCGTCGGCATAGGTGATGCGCGGGAAGGGCGGCGGCGTCACAGCGCGGTCGCCGCCGAACTCCTCGAAGACGCCGTGCAGCACCGGCTCGATCGCCGCGAACACATCCTCCTGCGTCACAAAGCTCATCTCGAAATCGAGCTGGTAGAACTCGCCCGGGCTGCGGTCGGCGCGGCTCGCCTCGTCGCGGAAGCACGGCGCGATCTGGAAATAGCGGTCGAAGCCGGCCACCATCAGCAATTGCTTGAACTGCTGCGGCGCCTGCGGCAGCGCATAGAACGTGCCGGGATGCAGGCGGCTCGGCACCAGGTAGTCGCGCGCCCCCTCCGGCGAGCTGGCGGTCAGGATCGGCGTCTGGAACTCGGTGAAGCCCCGCTCGATCATGCGGCGGCGGATCGAGGCGATGACCTGCGCGCGCAGCATGATGTTGCTATGCACGCGCTCGCGCCGCAGGTCGAGAAAGCGGTAGGCCAGCCGCATGTCCTCGGGATATTCGGCGTCGCTGTTGACCGGGAACGGCAACGGCTCGGCATTCGACAGCACCGCCATCTCGGCGATCGCCAGCTCGACTTCGCCGGTCGGCAGGTTCGGGTTGACCGTGTCCGGCGAGCGTTTGACCACGGTGCCGGTGAACGCGACGACGCTTTCCAGCCGCAGCGCGTCGACCGCGGCGAACAAGGGCGAGGAGACGTCGATGACGCATTGCGTGATGCCGTAATGGTCGCGCAGGTCGATGAAGAGGAGCTGGCCGTGGTCGCGCTTGCGGTGCACCCAGCCGGAAAGGCGCGCGGCGATGCCGGCATCGGGCAGGCGCAGCGCGCCGCAGGTGTGGGTGCGATAGGCGTGCATCGGGAGTTCCGGTGCTGAAAACGAGGCGGCGAACAGGCACGGATCGCCCGCCTTTGTCAAGAAACGCACCGGCTAGGCGGCGGGTTGCCGAAGCCGGCGTCTGGGACCGCCGACTCTGGCCGGCATGCCGGCGGGACGCTGGCGGTCCGGATGTCGAATAGCCTTACCAGTAATTGATCGTCAGGACGCCGTCGCGCATCTCGTAGCTGTCGACGCGGGTCAGGAAGGTCTGGCCGAGCAGCGAGCTGAACAGGTTTTCCTGCACCACCGCCTGGACGTCGGGGATGACCAGCTGGCCGATCCGCAACTCGCGCAGGGTTACCGGCGCCGCCCGCGCGACGCCGTTGGCGGTACGGAAGGCGAGCGTGTAATTGAGATCGTTGCGGCTGATCCCGGCGGCGGCGGCGTCCTGCAGCGTCAGCGCCACGACCGAGGCGCCGGTGTCGACGAGAAAGCGCACCGGCGCCCCGTTGACGGCGCCGTCGACGATGACATGGCCCTGCGGGTTGGCGCGAAAGGTGAGCGCGTTCGGCATCGCCGCATGCGCGGCCGATGCGGGCGCCTGGGCGCCGCCCGCGGGATGCGACGGCAGACTGAGCCGGTCGCCGAGTACCGCGTAAAACAACAGCCCCGCCCCACCCCAAATCGCCAGCTGACGCAACGCCCAACCGATCATGTCCTGCCGTCCCTGCTGCGGCCGCTCGCCGACGAACCGCATGCCTTCTGCGCATTTTCGCCGGCCGTCATTGTGCCGCAACTCGGTTAAGCTGCGGTAAAGCTTTATCAAGACTGCCAGGATTGGGCCGCGGAAATTGGGGGTCGAGGCGATGAACGCGAATATTGGAGAGGCGCCGCGCGCTTCGGACCGCCGCTGGGACCGCGAGGCCGATGTCGTGGTGATCGGCGCCGGCGCCACTGGCATGCCGGCGGCGATCGTCGCGCGCGAAGCTGGGTGCTCGGTCATCCTGGTCGAGGCCGAAGCCGATATCGGCGGCCACGCCATCACCAGCGGCGGCAACGTGCCGTTGGGCGGCGGCACCAGCATCCAGCAGGCCTACGGCATCGAGGACTCGCCCGACCTGTTGTTCCGCGACCTGACCGACTGGTCGGTGGTCGGGCCCAACGGCTTCCCCGATTACCGGTACAACGACCGCGAGATCATTCGCGCCTTCGCCGACAACAGCGCGCCGACCTTCGAGTGGCTGTTGGCGCACGGCGTCGTCTTTATCGACAAGGCGCCCGATGCGATCGGCGGCAACTCGGTCGGCAATTCGGTGCCGCGCGAAATGCATTGCGCCGTCAGCGACTGGCCGACCGTGCAGACCGGCCAGCCGGCCGATCCGATGGTGCAGAAGACGCGCTCCTCGGGCAACGGGCTGATGCGGCCGCTCGAAGTCGCCGCTCGCAAGGCCGGCGTCGAGATCCTGCTCGAGCACCGCATGACCGCGATCCATCGGCAGCAGCCGCATGCCGGGCCGGTGCTCGGCATCACCGTCACCCACAACGGCCGGCAGCTCGACATCCGCGCCAAGAAGGCGGTCATCATCGGCACCGGCGGCTCGACCGGCAACGTCAACTTCCGCCGCATGTTCGACCCGCGCCTCACCGAGGAATATTGCGGGCTTGCGGGCATGCCGTGGTCCGACCAGGATGCCAGCGGCGAGTTGGCGGCGATGGCGGTGGGCGGCTCGCTGTGGGGCCTCTTCAACCAGACCGGCGAGTTCGGCTCGACGATCACCAAGCCGGGGTCGATCGGCTGCCAATACAATTACCGCAACCTGCAATGGATGCCCGGCAGCCGCGTCTTCGAGCGGGCCCGCGCCTCGGGGCTCAAGGTCGCTGACTGGCAGGATGTGATCCTCGTCAACATGCTGGGGCGCCGCTTCTACGACGAGACCGGCGGGCAATACGTTTCCAACAACTACAATTCCATCGAGCCCTATGTGCAGGGCAGCTGGCGCAATGTCGAGAACGCCAAGTACAAGCCGAACAATTTCCTCAATGCGGCGTTGGCCGGGATCGATGACGGCCATAACGGAGGCGGCCCGATCTGGGCGGTCTTCGACAGCGACGCGGTGGAGCGCGAGGGCTGGAAGCCGGAGCCGCCGCATGTCGACGTCGCCGCCGGCTTCTTCTTCAGCGCCGGCACGCTCGCCGAGCTGGCCGCGAAGATCGTGATGAAATACCAGCGTGTCGCGATGCCGCCCGCCAACCTCGAAGCAACCGTGGCGCGCTACAATTCCTTCGTCGACTGCGGCGTCGACGATGATTTCGGCAAGCCAAAGCCGCTTTACCGCATCATTACGCCGCCATTCTACGCCGCCTGGGCGACGCCAGTCGTGCACGACACGCGGGCCGGGTTGCGGATCGACGCCAAGTGCCGCGTCCTCGACATGAACGGCGAGGTCATCCCCGGTCTCTATTGCGGCGGCGAGTCGGCCGGCGGCTTCAGTCAGCACGGCCTTGCCCGCGCCACCTGCCAGGGCTACATCGCCGGCCACGCCGCCGCCGCCCAGCCGCCGCTCGAAGCGTAACCGGATTGCCGGCAATCCCGGCGGGACGCTGGCGGTCCGAGATCCGATAAACCACCTTGTCATACCGGCGGAAGCCGGTATCCATGCCGGACATGGACCCCGGCCTACGCCGGGGTGACAATGAAATTGCTGCTGTCGATGGGAG
>JBLMXS010000088.1:0-3404 GCA_050257895.1 Thiohalocapsa sp. | reverse complement strand
ACAGGACGCGATCGATCATCAGGCGCCAGAACAGGATCGGCGTGGCGGCGAGCAGGCCCACAATCACCGCACAAATCAGCAGATCGCGGACGATGCGGCGGTCGCCCAGCATTTGCCGCAGCAGCCAGCCCATGCCGAATGGCCGGTCCTCGTCGCGCGCCCGGTAGTCGCGCTTGACGAGGATCACCTGCCCGTCCCACAGCGCCGCGAGGTCGGCCTCGTCGACGGCCGCCGCGGTCGCCTGTTCCTTGTCGGGATGGCGCAGCAGCACGGTCGCGGCGTCGCCTGCCTCGCGCTGGTCCTCGGCCGCCAACAGCACGACGGCGCCGCCGTCGCGCAGCACGAGGATGGCAGGCAGCGCCTCGCGCATCGTAAAGAGATCGCGCCAGCGCAGCCGCGTCGTCGTGGCGCGCAGCCCGGAGCCGTGCGCAATGCGCAGGATTTCCGCCACCGAGGCGTCGTCGCTGCGCACCTGATGGTCGCGCACGAGCTGGTCCTTCGACAGGTGCACGCCGCGGTGACGCGCCACCAGCACCAGGCTGCCGAGGAGCGAGCCGCCGCTCAGGGCGGCATCATCGAGCCGCTCGAGGCTCGAGGGTTCGTCTAATGCCAGGGTCACTTATGCACCTGCTGCACCTGCACCAACCGGTGATGGCGCCCCTCGGTCCGATGGTCGCGCCGCCGCGGCCGTCGGAGCGAGGGGACGAGCATTCGCAAGATCAGGCAGTGCGCGTCCGCAACGGCGCCGCTGCCGGCGGCTCGGCGACCGCGGCGCCGAGCGACACCTCGGCAACGAAGATGTAGCCGCGGCGAAATTCGGTCTTGATCAGGTTTTGCGCCGTCGCACCGGCCAATGACGCAATCTTCTTGCGCAGCCGCGTCACAATGACGTCGACGGCGCGGTCGCTGTTCGGGCGCTGCGGGCCGTAGAGGGCTTCGGCCAGCGCTTCGCGGGTGCACAGCACCAAGGGGTTGCTAACAAAATGCGCCAGTACCCGGTTTTCCGATGTCGTCAGCTTGATGCGGGTGCCGTCGCCGCCGATCAGCAGGTTCTCGTGCGAATAAAGGGTCAGACCGGAGAAGCTCACCGGCTGCGTCTGGCTCTTGTCGCCGAACGGGCCGGACTGCGAGTGGCGCGACAGCTGGATGATCTTCTGCACGGTGACATTCAACAGCATGACGTCGACCGGTGCCTGCATGCATTCGGCGGCGCCGGCCAGGCAATACTCGCGCATCAACGGGTCGTTGGGCCCGCATACGATCAGGATCGGCACGGCGGTCCGTCGCCGCACCTTAAGTATTGTCGAGATGCCATTGTCGTGCGGACCGGTAAAATCGAGAACGATGACGTCGGGGTTGTATTGCCGCACCACGTTAAAAAAGCGTGCCTCGAGTTCGGCGATGCCGCACTGCCCGCCAGTCCCGTCGTCCGAAGAACCCGGAATCGACAAATCCTCGCGTGCGACAACTATAGTCGATGCTCCCATCGATTCCTGTCTTTGGCAAAGTGGGAAGTGTGTGCTTGGCTTCCGTGAGGCGAAGGTACCTTTATGGGAGACAGGACGCAAGCCGTCGCTGCCGCTGCGGTTTTGCCCGCTGGGGTCGCATGCCGGCGCCCATCGCGCTAGCGCCGCCGCGGTGAGGCTTCGCTGGCGAGCGGCGAGGTGATGTCGGCAAAGGATGTCTTCAGCGACGTGCGCACGTCGATCACGCTTGGCTGCCGCGATGCCAGCGCCTCCTGCAAGGCGGGTGCCAGCCGCGCCGGGTCCTCGACCCGCTCGCCGCGGCAGCCCATCGCGCGCGCGATCGCCGCGTGGTCGAAATCGTCGAACTCCGCGGCAAACGGGCCGCCGCCATGCAGCACCCAGCCCAGCGCGTTGTTGTTGAACACCACCGTGGTGATCGGGATGTCGTGCTCGATCGCCGTCATCATGCCGTTCATCGTCATCGCAAAGCCGCCGTCGCCGCACACCGCCACCACCGGCCGGTCCGGATGCACCAGCTTGGCCGCCAGCGCGGCCGGGATGCCGAACCCCATCGGGCCCGAACCGGCGGCCTGCAAGAACCCGCCGGCCATCTTTGTCTGATAGAAATGTGTCATCATGATGCGGTTCTCGCCGGCATCGCAGGTCACGATTGCGTTATCCGGCAGGTTGCGCATCAGTTCGCCGATCAGCCGCTGCGGCAGGATCGGCTTGTCGTCGTCGAAATAGCTGGCTGCGTCGAAATAGCCGTGCGTCTTGCGGTGCCCGGCCACCCGCTGCACCGCCGCGTCCTGGCGCCCGTTCGCACGCGGCCGCACGGCCTCGCACAGCGCGCTCATGATCTGCGCCGCATCGCCGAGTACGACATGCTCGGCGGGAAACGTCCATGACGCATTCTTCGGCTCGATGTCGACCTGGATGAAGGTCTGTCGACTCGGATCGAGCAGCTTCCGGTTCTCCCAGGCAGTGTCGCTCGGGCTCAATTTCGAGCCGAGGACCAGCACCAGATCGGCTCCGCCGAGACAGGCATTGGCGGCGGCGGTCCCGAACGTGCCGAAGACGCCGAGGGCGAGCGGGTGGGTCTCGGGAAACGTGCCTTTGCCGGCGGCGGTCGTCGCCACCGGCATCCCGGCCAGCTCGGCGAGACGCTGCAGCTCCTCGTAGCCCTGGGCAATGCGCACGCCGTTGCCGGCGACGATGACCGGCGTGCGGGCGGCGAGGATCTTCTCGGCGACGGCGGCGATCTGCGCCGGCTCGGCGGGAGGCGGCGGCGTCGGCAGGTAATAGCGCGTCGGGTAGAGCGCCGGGGCCGAGTCCGGCCCGACATTGCCGGCGAGCGCGTCATGGCTGAACAGGATCGCGACCGGCCCCGGCTGGCCGGCCAGCGCGTGCTTGATCGCCAGCTGCGTCGCCTGCACCGCGGCCAATGGCTCCTGCGCCTGCATCACCTCCTTGGTGACGCCGCCGAAAGCGCGGCGGGCATCCCAGCTGCCGTAATCGCCCGTCGCCTGCTGGTAGGGCGCGTGCATCTGGAAATGCGGCGCGTCGCTGAAATCGGTCAAGAGCACCATCGGCGAGGAAGAGAGGTATGCCTCCAGCGTGCCGATCAGTCCGTTGCCCAAAACCCACGGCCCCTGGCCGATCATCACGCCCGGGCGCCGGGTCAGCCGGCCATAGACCTCGGCCATGACGCCGGCCAGCGACTCCTCGCGTACCGTCACCATGCGGACCTGGTTCTGCACCTGCGCGAGGCCGGAGATGATGCGCCCGGTATGGCCGCCGGAAATGCCGAAGACATATTCGATCCCGGCCTCCGCCAGGACGCGCGCCACCAGTACGCGGGCCGGCAGTTCCTCGGTCAGCATCCGCTCGATTGCCATCGCCGTCTCCTCCGCAAAGCGTTACCGGCAGCTTGCCGCG
>JBLMXS010000087.1:0-4114 GCA_050257895.1 Thiohalocapsa sp. | reverse complement strand
GGTCCCTGCCTGCGCAGGGACCGACCAACCTACTGGAGCAGCCGGCCGAGGCCCGGGAAGCTCTCCTGGCTGCCGAGCCGCTGGCGCACGGCCCATAGCGCCGCCTGGTTGGTTGTCACCACCGGCTTCCCGAATTCGCTCTCCCAGCCCTCGATCGAGGCCATTGTCGGGAAGTTGCCGCCCGGCACGACAAACGCCTCGATCTCCGGCCGGTCGATGCGGGCAAAGGCGTTGCGGGCGTTCTCCGGGCCGAGCTGGCCGATGGCGTAGGAATCGGTCGCCGCAAAGCCCTCGAGCGCAACGACCGCGAGACCGTAGCGCGTCTCGTAATAGCGCTTGGCGCTGGCGTTCACCGGCTCCGAATAGGGCGAGACGATCGCGATCCGCTTGACGCCGAGCGCCTGCATCGCCTCGCCGATCGCCATCGCCGAGGTGAAGCCCGGGACGCCGCCGGCGGCGGCGCCGATGCGGCGGCTGACATCCTCGCAATAGCCGTCGCGGAACAGGCTTGCCGAGGTCTGCAGCAGGAAGATCGCCTCGACCCGCGCCGTGCCGAGGAGCCGCGCCTGGTAGTCGACATCCTCGTCCTTTGGCGGCGAGAACGGCGTCTTCTCGGCGCTGCTCGTCATCATGCGGGCGTAATGCGCCTGCCAATCGGCCGGCAAGAGGCGGCTGTATTCGATCTCGGCGGTGGTGTTGGTCGAGGGGATCAGGACGCCGAAATGGCGCATGGCGGCACCTCCACGGGCAAAGCGGCCCAGAGGCTAGCAGGGAATGGCGCACGCCGCACGCGGTCGGCGAGCGGAGTCATTGGACCGCCGGCGTCCCGGCAGCGTGCCGCGACTTTGCAAAAAATTCGTCATTCCCGGCTGCCGCGGAATGACAACCATTGATGCGCAAAGCCGGAGGCCGGCGGTCCGGATGCGTTTCGTCCGGCTACTGCGCCGGTTCGAGCGAGGCTTCCGTCTCGCGCTTCGCGGCTTCGATCGCGGCCGCCTTCTGTTCGACCAGCGCCACCAGGTGGTCGACGATGTCGGCGTCCTTCAGCCGGTGGTCGGCGATCCCGCTGACATAGACCTGGTGCATGTTGTTGCCGCCGCCGGTGAAGCCGATATCGGTTTCGCGCGCCTCGCCGGGGCCGTTGACGACGCAGCCGATCACCGACAGCGTCAGCGGCGTCGTGATATGGGCGAGGCGCTCCTCAAGCACCTCGACGGTCTTGATCACCGGGAATTGCTGGCGGGCGCAGGACGGGCACGAGATCACGGTGACGCCGCGCCGCCGCAGCCCGAGCGACTTCAGGATGTCGTAGCCGACCTTCACCTCCTCGACCGGGTCAGCCGACAGCGAGACGCGGATCGTATCGCCAATCCCGCCCCACAGCAGCATGCCGAGCCCGATTGACGATTTGACGGTGCCCATGCGAAGCGCACCCGCTTCGGTGATGCCGAGATGCAGCGGGTAGTCGCAAACCTCCGAGAGCTGCTGGTAGGCGGCCACCGCGAGAAACACGTCGGACGCCTTGCAGGAGATCTTGAACTCGAAGAAATCGTTGTCCTCGAGGATTTTGGCATGGTCGAGCGCGCTCTCGACCATGGCTTCCGGGCACGGCTCGCCGTATTTCTCCAACAAGTCGCGCTCGAGCGAGCCGGCGTTGACGCCGATCCGCATCGAGCAGCCGTGGTCTTTCGCCGCCTTGATGACCTCGCGCACCCGCTCGGCCGAGCCGATATTGCCGGGGTTGATCCGCAGGCACGCGGCGCCACTTTCGGCCGCCTCGATGGCGCGGCGATAGTGGAAATGAATGTCGGCGACGATCGGCACCCTGACCTGGCGAACGATCTCCTTCAACGCCAACGCCGAGTCCTGGTCGGGGCAGGACACGCGCACGATGTCGGCGCCGGCGCGCTCCAGCGCCTGCACCTGCTCGACGGTGGCCTTGACGTCGCTCGTCACCGTGTTGGTCATCGACTGGACCGTGATCGGCGCGTCGCCGCCGACCGGCACCTTGCCGACATGGATCTTGCGGCAGACGCGACGCTGGATGTCGCGGTAGGGCCGAACGCTCATCCTCAACCTCGCGGATATGGCGTGACGCTTATAGAACGCCCGCGTGACCGAAAAAAGACCGCGGCTGGCTCAGCGTGTGGGCGCGGCTCAGCCGCGCACCGCGGTGCCGCGGAGCAGGGCCTGCGGGTCGAGCGCGACGTTGCGGCGCAATGTGCCGATGCTGCCGATTGCCGGCGCCGGCTTGCCGTCGACCGCGACCGCCAGGGCGCCGGCGTTGCCGGTGCGCAGCAGCAGGCCGGGGCGCGGGACATGGTATGTCTCACCCGCTTTCAGCACCCGCGAGAAGACGATCGTCTGGTCGTCGGCGGCGCGGACCTGGATCCAGCAATCGGCCAGCGCCCGGATGTCGATCTGCCCGATGGCGGTAGCGCCGCCGCGGTTGGCGCCGGCGTCGGCGCCCGGAACAGCCGACGGCGACGTGCCGGCGACGCTATCGGTCGGCTCCGGTGACGGAGCGGGAGCTGCCACGGCGACCGCCGGCGGCGTCGCGTCGGCCGGCGCCAAGTCCGGGACTGGGTGCGCCGCCGCGCCCGGGGCCGGCGACAGGCCGGAGCTGAAGTGGGGCGTTTCCGCGGCGGCTCGGTTCTTTTGCCTGTCGCGCGCCGCTGGCGCCGCCGTCGGTACGGCCGCGGCTTCCGCCGGCAGTGGCGAGCGCAGCGCCGCCGGCACCGGCGCCACCCGCTCCGGCCGGCTGCGCTCGCCGGTCGACAGGTAATACCATGTGCCGTAGCCGCATAGGGCAAGAATCACGCCGACCAGGAGGATTGGCCCGCCGGGTACGCTGCGCGGGACGAGCGGCACCGGCAGCGCGAGGTCGGGGCGGGCCTGCACCTCGGCGCTCTCGGTCTTGTAGCGTGCGAGGATGCGCTCGGCGTCGAACCCGAGGTAATGGGCATAGGCGCGGATGAAACCGATGGCGTAGGTCGATCCCGGCAAGTCTTGCGTGCGGCCCTGCTCCAACGCGGCGAGGTAGACCGGCTTGATCCGCAGTTCTTCGCCGACGCCGTCGAGGTCGAGGCCAAGTTCTTCGCGGCGCTCGCGCAGTAGATCGCCGATACCGCGCGGCCGGTTAAAGGCCGGAGCGGGGCCCTCGTCGGCGATCTCGCGAAATGGCGTTCTCAATCGCTGGAATAGGCTCAAGGCATGATCCCGTTACTGGCTATCCTATAGCAAACAATGGGGTTTGCTGTCGAACGAATGCGGCCGCGGCCGATTACACCGCGATCGCATGGTCCCGCGCATAGGCGTCGAGCCAGCGGCGCAGCGAATGCTCCGGCCGATCGCCGATCTCCTCGAGGTAGCGCGCGGCCGCGCCGGCATCGAGACTGCGGATCATCGACTTGACCGGGCCGATCGCGGTCGGCGCCATCGACAAGGTGCGAAAGCCGAGCGCGATCAGCGTCATCGCCTCGAGCGGATTGCCGGCCATCTCGCCGCACATGCTGAGCGGCGTCGCCGCCGCGGCGCAGTGCGCCGCCACCTCGCGCAACAGCGCCAGCATCGGCGCCGACAGCACGTCATAGCGGTCGGCGAGGCGCGGATTGCCGCGATCACAAGCGAACAGGAACTGCACCAGGTCATTGGTCCCGATCGATAGGAAATCGATCCGCCGCAGCAAAGCCGGCAGCTGCCACAACAGCGACGGCACTTCGAGCATGACCCCGACCTTGACCTCCCGCGGCAGCGCGCGGCCCTCGCGCCCGGCGCGCACCAGCTCGCGGTCGAGCAGCTGCCGCGCCGCTTCGAGCTCGGCGATCTCGGCGATCATCGGGAATTTGACGAACAGCTCGCGTCCCGCCGCCGCCCGCAACAGGGCCCGCAGCTGGTGGCGCAGCATCGCTGGGCGATCGAGCCCGATGCGGATCGCGCGCCACCCCATCGCCGGGTTGTCCTCGGCGGTGTGCGCCAAATACGGCAGCACCTTGTCACCGCCGATATCAAGCGTGCGGAAGATGATCGGCCTGCCATCGGCCTGGTCGTAGACCCGCCGGTAGAACTCGCTCTGGTCGCCGACATCGGGAAAGGTGTTGCGCGTCAACAGCGC
>JBLMXS010000086.1:0-19702 GCA_050257895.1 Thiohalocapsa sp. | reverse complement strand
CGGCGCTACGGCGAGGACATCGCGCTGATCGCCGGCGCCGGCCTCACGGCGTACCGCTTCTCGGTCGCATGGGCGCGGGTGCTGCCTGAGGGCGCTGGCCAGCCCGACCCGGCCGGGCTCGACCATTACAGCCGGCTGGTCGACGCGTTGCTCAAGGCCGGCGTCGCGCCGTGGCTCTGTCTCTACCACTGGGATCTGCCGCAGGCGCTGCAGGCGCAGGGCGGCTGGACATCGCGCGACACCGCCGCGCGCTACGCCGACTATGCCGGGCTCGTAGCGCGCCGGCTCGGCGACCGCGTCGGCTTCTGGCTGACGCTCAACGAGCCGTCGGTGCACGCGATCCTCGGCCACGGGCTCGGCCAGCATGCGCCGGGGCTCAAGGGGCGGGAGCCGATGTTTGCCGCGCTGCATCACCAGAACCTGGCACATGGCGAGGGCGTCCTGGCATTGCGCGCGATCGGCGGCGACCGCTTCCGCATCGGCACGGCGCTGAGCCTGCAGCCGGCAAGGCCGTCGGACGGAGCGGCGGCGAACCAGCCGGCGGCGCGGATGTGGGACGCGGTGTGGAACCGCGCCTCGCTCGACCCGCCGCTGCTCGGCCGTTACCCAGCAATGATCGCCGCCGATCTCGCCGCCCTCGTCAAAGGAGACGATCTGGCGCGCATCCGGCAGAAAATCGATTTCGTCGGGGTCAACTACTACAATCCGATGTACCAGAAGGCGGACCCGTCGGGGCTAGTCGGCAGCAACTGGGGGGCGGTTCCCGCCGATCTGCAGCGCACCGCGCTCGGCTGGCCGGTCGACCCGCAGGGTCTGGTCGAGGTGCTCGCCGACCTGCGCGACCATTACGGCAACCCGCCCGTCTACATCACCGAGAACGGCGCCTGCTACGCCGACAGGACCAGCGCGGGCGGCCGCGTCGAAGACCGCGACCGCATCGCGTTTCTGGAGGCGCACATTGCTGCCTGTCATCGCGCGCTGGCGCAGAAAGCCGATTTGCGTGGGTATTTCGCCTGGACCTTGCTCGACAATTTCGAATGGGCCGAAGGCTACACGGCGCCGTTCGGCCTGGTGCGGGTCGACCGCGCGACGCTGAAGCGCAGCCCCAAGGCGTCCTACGACTGGTACGGGCAAGTGGCGCGGCGCAACGGGCTTTGAACACACTCCGTCCGATTGTCATTCCGGGGCCGCCCCCGGGGTGGAACCCGGAATCCATTCCAGTAGCCGGTGTTCCTGGGTTCCGGGTTCGACGCTGCGCCTCGCCCCGGAACGACATTCAGTATTCCTTGTAGTTGAGGAATTCGCCGCTCATCGTGATCTCGACCCGGTCGCGCTTCGTGTCGGGCTGGAGCCGCCGCCCGAGCACTCACGCCAATCGCGGCCCAATCGCGGCGGGTACGCAGGGCAAGGCTGCGTCAGTAAAGCCCGCCGGTGCCGCGCGTCGGCTGGCCGGCCCACCCGGCGCCGGAATAGAGCGGCACCGACGGCGCATAGCCGTATGGCGCCGCCGGCGCCGCGTAGCCCGGCCTCCCGGCATAGCCCGAGTAGCCGGGATAGGCCGAATAGGCTGAATTCGGCACTGCCGCATAGGCGCGGCCCCAGGCCGGGGCGGCCGTCGTCGGTGCGTAGGTTTGCGTCCACCCGGGCGATGTAGAGCGCGGCGTCCAGCTCGGCGTCACCGCGGCATAGGCATTGGCCGGTGCCGCGCGCTGCTGGTCCCAAGCCGGCGCAAACGGACCCCACACCGGCTGCTGCCCGGCCGCGGCGTCGCCGGGCGGCTGCGCATCGGCGTTGGCATAGGCTGGGGCATTGGCTGGGTCTTGCGGCTCGCCGTAATCCGGCGACAGCAGCGCCTGGTCAGCGGCACGGCGCCTGCGCTTGGCGTGCCGGCTGCTGCCGTCGTCCTGAACCTCCACGTTGGGATCAATCTGCGTGTCGCCGTAGAGGGTCGCGACATCCGCCCCGCCGGAGTCGCCCCAGGCGCCGGAGCCGGCGGCCGCGACCGCCGGCGCCCGCGTCGGCGTCGGGAATGGCTTTGCCGGCTTGTCCTTCAACGCCGCCATCATGAAGTCGCGGAAGATCGGCGCCGCCACGTGGCCGCCGACCTCGCCTCCCCCCAGCGTTCGCGGCTCGTCGAAGCCGACAAACACCCCGGTCGCCAAATCGGGCGAGAAGCCGACAAACCACGCGTCGAACCAATCGCTGGTCGTCCCGGTCTTGCCGGCGAGCGGCTTGCCGACTTGCGACACGACGATGCCGGTGCCGCGTTCGACGACCCCCTGCATCATCGAGATGATGTCGGTATCGGCGTCCCGCGCGATCAGCGGATCGCGCTTCGTCGGCTTGTAGACGAGCGCCTTGTCGGCATATTGCGCGTGCGGCAGGTAGGTCATCGACGGATCGGCGGCGCCAGCCGGCCGGTAGAGCGTGCCGGTGTCGGACCCATTGCGCGGACCGCCGCTGACAAAGCAGGCGGCGCAGCCGTTGACACCCTTCTGGTAGAGGATCTTGCCGTTGCGGTCCTGAACGAGGTCGATCACCGACGACATCAGCCAGTGGCCGCCATTGTCGATCATCGCGTAGGCGGTGGTCAGGCGTAACAGCGTCGTCTCGCCGGCGCCGAGCGCCATCGAATAGTAGAGCGGCATCTTGTCCATGACGCCGAGCTCCTGGGCGGTCCGGGCGATCGCCGGCAGGCCGATCTGCATCGCGACATGCACGGTGGCGAGGTTGCGCGAATGGACGAGCGCGTCCTCCAGCGTGGTGGTGCCAACATAGCCCCCCTCGTAATTGACCGGCTGCCAGGCCGGCAATCCCGGGCCTTGCGGGATGTCGACCGGTGCGTCATCGACCGGGCTGTAGGGGGTGAAACCGTTCTCCAAGGCGGTGACGTAGACGAGCGGCTTGAACGCCGAGCCGGGCTGGCGCATCGCCTGCGTTACCCGGTTGAACTGGCTCTGCTGGAACGACCAGCCGCCGACCAACGCGTAGACGCGGCCTGTCTTCGGGTCCATCGTCACGATCCCGCCGCTGACGTCGGGGATCTGGCGCAGCGCGTAATGCGGCACCGCATAGGCGGCCTGACGGCCCTTGGCGTGTGCCGCCGTGGACAGCGCTTCGACCAGCACGATGTCGCCCGGCGTCACGACGTCCTGCACACGGTGGACCGCGCCGCCGACCCGCTGGTCGGTCAGCGTGCGGCGGGCCCAGCGCAGCTCCGCGAGCGGCAGCCGCCCGACGCCGCCAGTCTTCAGCGCAATCGTGGCGCCGCTGCCGTCGATCGCGGTCACCGCCGCCAGCTTCCAGTCGCCGATCCCCGCCGGGTCGGGCGTCGAGGACAGCGCCGCCTGCGCCGCCGCCCCACTCGCCAGATGCGCCAGCGCGCCGCGCCAGCCGTGCCGCCGGTCGTATTCGACGAGGCCCTTGCGGAATGCCGCTTGCGCCATCTGCTGGTAGGATTGCGTATAGCTGGTGCGCACCGACAGCCCGCCCTGGTAGACCGTCTTCTCGCCGAACCGCGCCACCAGTTCGCGGCGCACCTCCTCGGTGAAGTAGCCGCTCTGGGCAAGCGCCGGGTCGGGAGTCTCCGGCCGCAGGTGGATGCCGAGCGGCGCGGCTTTGGCCGCACTGGCCTGCGCCGGGCTGACCCAGCCCAGCTCGGCCATGCTGTCGATCACCCAGTCGCGCCGAGCCTTTGCCGCCGCCGGGTGGCGGATCGGGTTGTAGTTGCTGGGCGCCTTCGGCAAGGCCGCGAGAAACGCCGCCTCGGTCAGCGTCAGCTGGTTAAGCGGCTTCTGGAAATAGGTGTCCGCGGCGGCCGCGACGCCGTACGAACCGGCGCCGAGATAGATCTCGTTGAGGTAGATCTCGAGGATGCGGTTCTTGCTCAGCACGCCCTCGATGCGGTAGGCGAGGAGCGCCTCCTTGATCTTGCGCGACACCGAGACCTCGTTGCTCAAGAGGAAATGGCGCACGACCTGCTGAGTGATCGTCGAGGCGCCGATCGGGCGCTGGCCGCGCCCCATCCGCGTGATGTCGGCAACCGCGGCGCGGAAGATGGCGCTCGGGTTGACGCCGCGATGGGTATAGAAGTCGCGGTCCTCGGCGGCGAGAAACGCCCGCACCACCAGCTGCGGCACCTGAGAGATCGTCACCGGGATCCGGTGCTCGGTCTCGAACTCGGCCATGAAGCTGCCGTCAGCCGCATAGACCTTGGTGCCGGTCGCCGGTACGTAGTTCGCCAATTGCTGGTAATTGGGCAGGTCGCGCCCGAAATGCGCCAGCGTCACCGCGACAAAGCCGCCGACGCCAAGCGCGGCGACGACGACCAGCACGAAAACGGCACGCGCGATGCCGCGCAGGACGCGCATCATAGCCGGCAACGTCCACCGGCAACGGTCGCGCCGTGCCGCAACGATGTTAAGTCAGACACCGCGCTCTCCCGCCCTGATACCCGGCTCGCCGGCAACCTTGTGAACGATACCGCAAACAAATGGTGCCCGGCTTGCGGCTTGCGCGACTCGATTAACAGCGGCCGCCGGCGGTCGCGTTATCGGGGCGCCTAGTGCCACGGAGAGCGCGGTCGGGAGGGCGGGCCGCTATCGGGAACGCTGCCGCGGTGGAAGGTGCGGCGCCCGACCAGCGCACTTGGCGGCACCGCGGCGAAGGCCGGCGTCTTTTGCCGCTGCAGCAGCATGACCGGGCGCGGCCGCAGCAGGAGAAAGAGGATGATGCCGACGGCGAACCCGCCGACATGCGCCCAGAACGCAACGCCGGGCGAATCCGGCCGCATTGCCAGGCCGCTGATCAGCTGCATCAGGAACCACAGGCCGAGCAGCATCCACGCCGGCAGGGTGACGATCCAGAAAAAGATGACGATCCACACGAAGATGTGCACGTTGGCGCGCGGGTAGGTCATCAGATAGGCGCCGAGGATCCCGGCAATGGCGCCGCTGGCGCCGACCATCGGGGTGTGCGCATGCGGCATCGCCGCCGCCTGGACCAGCGCCGCCGCGGCGCCGCTGCCGAGATACAGCAAGAGGAACCGGGCGCGGCCGACCAGATCCTCGACATTGTTTCCAAAAATCCACAGGAACAGCATGTTGCCGCCGAGATGCAGCCAGCCGCCGTGCAGGAACATGCTGGTGAACACCGTCGCCCAGGCCGGGATGATCGCGAAGCGCGGCGACAGCTCGGCGTAATGGAACAGCCGCGCCGGGATCATCCCGAACTCCAGGGCGACGACGGCGCCGTTCTGCCCCAGCTGCCACAGAAAGGCGCCAACGCACATGCCGATCAGCCAATAGGTGACGATGGGGCTGCGCCGGATCGGATTGTCGTCGTAAAGCGGGATCGCGAAGATCACCCGAGCAATCCTACCTTCATTGTCATCCCGGCGCAGGCCGGGATGACATTTTCGGTCGGTGCCCGCACCCCGGCTGTCAGGAGCCGATCAGGCCCAGCTGCGGGCTCGACGGCTCGGCCAGGAGGCGCTCCGGGATGCGGCCGGCCAGCCGCGCGAGACGGCCGGCCTCGACGCCGCCGCGCATCGCCGCCGCCATGCGCACCGGGTCATGCGATTTGGCGATCGCGGTGTTGACCAGCACCGCGTCGCAGCCGAGCTCGAGTGCAAAGGCGGCGTCGGAGGCGGTGCCGATGCCGGCGTCGAGCACCACCGGCACCGGGCTGCGGCCACAGATCAGCTCGATCGCCGCCGGGTTGGCGATGCCGCGCCCCGACCCGATCAGCGAACCCAACGGCATGACGGCGGCGCAGCCGACATCGGCCAGCTTCTGGCAGGCGACCGGGTCTTCGTTGCAATAGGGCAGCACCGTGAAGCCTTTGCGCACCAGCTCGTCCGCCGCATGCACCAGCTGCTCGACATCCGGGTAGAGCGTCTCGCGGTCGCCGATCAGTTCGAGTTTGACCCAATCGGTCGCGAGCGCCTCGCGCGCCAGCTCGGCCGTCAGGATCGCGTCACGCGCCGTGACGCAGCCTGCGGTGTTCGGGAGCAGCCGATAGCGGCCCCCGAGCAGGTCGACGAGGCTCTCGGCGTAGCCATCCAGGCTGATCCGCCGGATCGAGACGGTGACCAGCTCGGCGCCGCTCGCCTCCAGCGAATCGAGCAGCACCTGCTGGTTCGGGTAGCCGGCGGTGCCGACAAACAGCCGCGAGCGGAGCTTGGTGCCGGCAATGATGAGCTGGTCGGTCATAGCAATGGTCCTGTTCCCGTATTCGGACCGCGGGCGTCCCGCCCGCATGCGGGCCAGAGGCCCGCGGTCCAACAAATGGCTGGCATCATCTAGCCGCCCTGCAGCGGCCGCACGATCTCGACCGCGTCGCCGGCGGCGAGCGGCTGGCGCGGCCAGTCGGCGCGGCGCACGACCTCGCCGTTAAGCGCAACGGCAAGAAAGCGGGCGTTCGGGTCGATGCCGCGCACCGCCAGCAGTTCGGCGAGCGTCGCAGCCGCCACCTCGGCCTCCTCGCCATTGATGCGCAGCCGCGTCATTGCCCCTCCGCCGCCGGCGCCAGCGCGCGCGTTTGCACAAAGCGCTCGGGCGAGAACGCCTGCGCCAGTTCGGGCAGCCGGCCGCTCAATATATAGGCGCTGACGAGGGCGGCGGTGACCGGCGTCAACAGGATGCCGTTGCGGTGGTGGCCGGTCGCGACGACCAGCCCGTCGATGCCGGACGGCCCGAGCATTGGCGCGTCGTCGCGCGAGCCGGGGCGGAACCCGACCCAGGTCTCGGCAACCGGCAATTCCTCGATCGCCGGCACGCCGCGCCAGGCCGCCTCGATCAGCGCCAACAGCCCGCCGGCGGTGAGGCGTTCATCGAAGCCGCGCTCCTCGACGGTGGCGCCGATCACCAGCCTGCCGTCGAGCCGCGGCACCAGATAGCAGCCGCGCGGCAGCCACAGCACGTGGCGCAACAACGGTGCCGCCGGGTCCATCTGCAAGGCCAGCATCTGCCCCTTGATCGGCCGCACTGGCGGCAGATAGGCCGGCGAAATGCCGCCGATCTCGCGCGACCAGGCGCCGGCCGCCAGCACGATAATGTCGGCCCGGTCCTCGCCCTGCGCGGTGACGACGCCGCCGGCACGCCCGGCGGTGGTGAGGATCTCCTGCACCGCGCAGTGCTCGACGATGTCGACCCCCGCCCGCCGTGCCGCCGCCGCCAAGGCTTGGCCGAGGCAGCGGTTCTCGACCTGGTGGTCCTGCGGGCTCCACACCGCGGCGGCGATGCCGGGTTTCAGGTGCGGCTCGCGCGTCCGCGCCTCGCCGGCGCTCAACCAATGCAGATCGAGGCCGAGCCCTTTCTGGAACTGGTAGGAATGGCGCAATTGCGCCGCGTCGTCGCGGTTGAGGGCGACGACGAGCGTGCCCTCGTCGCGGTATTCCGGCGAGAGGCCGGCGGCCGCCTCCAGCTCGCGCGCGAAATCGGGCCACAGCCGCTGGCTTTCCAGCGTCAGCGGCAGCAGCCGTTCCTCGCCCGGCTCGGTCTCAACGGCGGCGGCGAGCATCCCGGCGGCGGCCCAGCTGGCGCCGCGCCCGGCCGCGCCACGGTCGTAGACGGTGACGGCGCAGCCGGCCTGCGCCAGCCGCCACGCGATGCCAAGACCGATGACGCCGGCGCCGACGACGATCGTCTTCGGCCGCGCTGATGCAACAGCATAGGACGCGCTAATGACGGACTCCCTCCACCGGGCGTGCCCGGCCAGGTTCAGTGGGTCTATTCTCAGCTGCCAACCGGCACGCGATCTGACGGCGGCAGCACCCCAGCCCTCGCAATTTCAAGCCGAGCGCCGCGGCGATGCAAGGATTTTCTGCCGATCGCGCGGCTGGCGTTATTTCGTTAACCGTTTGATCAGGGTTGCCGACTAGGCTTGCCTCATGCGCGCTTCCCCGGCGCGCCCGCCCGCAAGGGCATCTCCCCTCCCGCCTTGAGGCCGCCGTGATGGCGGCCTCTTTTTGTCGCCCTGGCCGCCGTCACGGCGGCCTCTTTGTCGACGCGGGCCTCTCTTCGCTATGCTGCAACGCCGCCGCCGCCGGATGGATGGACATGAAACGCACCCTCGCACCGACCCTCGTGGCCCTCCTCGTCTGTTTCTGTGTCGCCGCGCCGGCGCATGCCGCCGATCGCGCCGCGCTCCTCAAAGGCGACATCGACGCCTTCATCGACCGCATCGAACAGGCAACCCAGGGCTACCTCAAATGGGAGGGGGCGGAGCGCTTCGATGTCCATCAGGAGGCCGACGCCGCAATCGCCGATATTGCCGACGCCCGCATCGCGATCCGCGATCCCGACGCAAAGGCGCCGGCCAAATCGCTGCATATCCGCCTCGATCACCTTGCGATCCGGCAAGAGCCGGCGGCCGATGACCGGGTCAAGCTGTCGTTTGTCCTGCCGGAAAATGCGGTACTCGAGGCCGGCGGCGATACGCTGGCGGTGACGCTCGACAAGGCCGCCGGCGAGACGCTGCTCGACGCCAAGACGAGCCGCGCCCTGGAAACTGGCTCCTTCGCCGGCGCCCGCATCACGGTGAAAAAGAGCGGGGAAAAGACCGGCGATTGGCTCAGCGTCGGGCCGGCCTCGCTGTCGTCGAAGCTGGTCGGCGCCGCCAATGGGGCATGGACGGCGCCGCTCGACATCGCGCTGAAAGACATCCAGTTCTTCGTCACGCAGGGCTCGGTAGCCGGCGCGATTGAGCGCATTGCCTACACCGCCCGCTCCGCCGGTCCCGACCTGGCGGCGCTGAACCGGCTACGCGACCGCCTCGACGCGCTGCGCAACGATGACAAGACGCCGCCCGAGAAGCGGCTCGACGCCTTGCTGGAGCTGCTGTCGGCGCTGCCGACGCTGTTCAGCGAGGCGAAAGGCGAGTTCACGATCGACGGCCTAGTCGCGCGCGGAGCGAACGGCGACAAGCTGGTCGCACTCGACAAGGCGAGCATCGGCGGCGCGCTCTCCGGCCTCGCTGGCGACGCCGCTTCGCTACGCATCACGGTGCGCGATCAGGGCCTGGCGCTGGCCCCGGCGATCCTTGCCGCCGGCAAGGTGCCGCGCCGGGCGGTCCTCGATTTCGGCCTTGAGAATGTCGCGACGGCGCCATTGCGCACGATGGTCGAGGCGGCCGGCCGGATGCGCGCCGGGGCGACCGATGCCGACAAGCAGAAGGCGATGCAGCAGGTGCTCGCCGCCACGGCGATGCTGAGCCCGGTATTGCGGCTCTATGATCTGTCCGTCGACACGCCCGACGTCGGCGTCGACGCGTCGGCCGAGGCGGGCGGCTCGCCCATCTCGCCGAAAGGGTACACCGCCGGCGGCGACGTCGTGGTGCGCGGCTTCGACGCCCTGCCGCAGCTGATCGGCCAGACCCCGCTCGCCGTATACCTGCCGCTGCTGCACGCGATCGGCGACAGCGCCGCCGGACCCGACGGCAAGCCCCGCGTCAAATTCCATCTCGCGTCGGCGCCGGGCAAATGGCTGACACTGAACGGCGTCGACATCACTCCGTGGTTTGCGAGCAGCGAAGCGAAAGGGGGGCCGCCGCGCACGCTGCGGCCGCACCAGCCGCCGCTCAGCGGCGCCGATGTTGTCGCCGTGCAGGATGCGCTGAACGCGGCGAATGTCGCGGTGCCGAAGAACGGCTCCTATGACGGCGCAACGGCGGCGGCGGTGGCGCGTTTCCAGAAGCGCAGCGGCCTCAACGCCGACGGCGTCGTCGACGCCGCGACGCGCCAGAAGCTGGGGATAAAGCCGCCGGCGACGCAGCAATTGCCGGCCAAATAGCGGCAAATTGACAGCGCCGCCGCCGCGGCACTATCACGGCCGCAGCCAGCCGGTTCGGCAGCGGATTGAGGGAGCGCACGCATGGCGAACAAGGTCTATCCTGATGCCGAGAGCGCGCTTGCCGGATTGCTGCACGACGGCATGATGGTCATGGCCGGCGGCTTCGGGCTGTGCGGCATCCCGGAGAAGCTGATCCTGGCGGTCCGCCAGGCGGGGGTCAAAGGCCTGACCGTCGTCTCCAACAACGCCGGCATCGACGGCGCCGGGCTCGGCCTCTTGCTCGAGACCCGCCAGATCCGAAAGATGATCTCGTCCTATGTCGGCGAGAACAAATTGTTCGAGCAGCTCTATCTGAGCGGCGAGCTAGAGCTCGAATTCAATCCGCAGGGCACGCTCGCAGAGCGCATCCGCGCCGGCGGCGCCGGCGTGCCCGCCTTCTTCACCAAGACCGGGGTCGGCACGCTGGTCGCCGAGGGCAAGGAAATCCGCGAGTTCGACGGCGAGCGATACGTGATGGAGACGGGGCTGGTCGCCGATCTCGCGCTCGTCCATGCCTGGAAGGGCGACCGCGAAGGCAACCTCGTCTATCGCAAGACCGCGCGCAACTTCAATCCAGTGATGGCGACCGCCGGCAAGGTGACCGTCGTCGAGGTCGAGCAGCTGGTCGAGCCCGGCGAGATCGACCCCGACCACATCCACACCCCCGGCATCTTCGTGCAGCGCATCGTGCACTACCCCGAATACGAGAAGCGCATCGAGCAGCGCACGGTCAGGAAGCGCGGCAGCTGAGCCGGCTCGTCGAGTGAGCGTCATTGCGAGGAGCGGAGCGACGAAGCAATCCCGGTCGGTTGAGCCCGCTGTCAACGAGATTGCTTCGCTGCGCTCGCAATGACGACCGTTATTGAAGGAGCATCACATGCCCTGGTCACGCGATGAAATGGCGAGGCGGGCGGCCGCCGAGCTGAAGGACGGGTTCTACGTCAATCTCGGGATCGGCATCCCGACCTTGGTGTCGAACTTCATCCCGCCGGGAATCAGCGTCCAGCTGCAGAGCGAGAACGGCATGATGGGAATGGGCCCCTTCCCGTTCGAGGGCGAGGAGGACCCGGATTTGATCAATGCCGGGAAACAAACTGTTACAGAACTGCCGACCACCAGCTATTTCGACAGCGCGCAATCGTTCGGCATGATTCGCGGCGGCCATATCGACCTGTCGATCTTGGGCGCGATGCAGGTCGCCGAGAACGGCGATCTCGCGAACTGGATGATCCCCGGCCGCATGGTCAAGGGGATGGGCGGCGCGATGGACCTGGTGGCCGGCGTCAAGCGAGTCGTCGTCTTGATGGAGCACACCGCGCGCGGCGAGGCGAAACTGCTGCATCGCTGCACCTTGCCGCTGACCGGCGCCGGCGTCGTCGACCTCGTCGTCACCGACCTCGGGGTGTTCGAGATCGACAAGCAGCGCGGCGGCATGGAGCTGGCCGAAATCGCCCCCGAAGTCACGCTCGACGACATCAAGCGCCAGACCGAGGCCGATTTCCGCGTGCGTCCGGGTCTTGAGTAGACCCCGAAAACGCCACGAGCCGGCGGGGACCGGCTCGTTCGGCGCGAGGTGGAGGTGGTCAGGAAAGTGCTTGGCTAACCCGCCCGAAAAGTGCTGCGGCAAGGTGCTGAAAAAGGTGCTTCAAGGTGCTTGCGCAACGCTCCCTGAAAGTGCTCGCGTAACGGATGAAGGTGCGGTGCCGCCACAGAGCGTTACTATGTGTTACACAGTGTCACAAAATGTCGCCGACCGCAAGAGCTGAATCGATGCGCATCCGCGACGCGATCCGCGACCTGCCCGCCTCCCGGATCGCCGAGATCTCGGCCCTCGGCATGGGCGACCCCGAGGTCATTCCGCTGTGGTACGGCGAGGGCGACCTGCCGACGCCGGTCTTTATCGCCGCCGCCGCCAATGCCGCGCTCGCCGCCGGCCACACCTTCTACACCTACAAGGCGGGGCTGCCGGAGCTGCGCCAGACCATCGCCGACTACCAGGCGGCGCTTTATGCACGGCCGCTCGACGCCGAGCGCATCCTTGTCACCAGTTCCGGCATGACGGCGCTGATGCTCGTCGCGCAGGCGCTCGTCGAGGCCGGCGATAACCTCGTCATCGTCGCCCCGGTGTGGCCGAACATCGCCGCCGCCGTCAGCATTATGGGCGGCGAGCCGCGCCTGGTGCCGCTCGAGCCGGTGCCGGGAGGCGGCTGGCGGCTCGACCCCGAGCGGCTTTTTGCCGCATGCGACGGCCGCACCCGCGGCATCTTCGTCAACTCGCCGTCGAACCCGACCGGCTGGGTCGCCTCGCCGGGCGAGATCGAGACGCTGCTCGCCTTTGCGCGCGGTCGCGGATTGTGGCTCATCGCCGACGAGGTCTATGGCCGCATCGTCTACGGCAACCGGCCAGCACCGTCGTTTCTCGAACAGGCCGCCCCCGACGAGCGGCTGATTGTTGTCAACAGTTTCTCGAAAAACTGGGCGATGACCGGCTGGCGGCTCGGCTGGATGACCGTGCCGGCGGATCTGCTGCCGGTGATGGAGAAACTCGTCGAGTTCAACACCAGCGGCTCGCCGACCTTTCTGCAGCATGCCGGGATCATCGCCGTGCGCGACGGCGAAGCCTTCCTCGCCTCCTTTGTGGCGCGCTGCCGGCAGTCGCGTGATCTGGCAATCGCCGCGCTCCAGTCGTGCCGCCGTGTCGAGGTCGCCGCGCCGCAAGGCGCCTTCTATGCCTTCCTGCGGGTGGACGGCGTCGGCGACAGCCTTGCCTTCGCCAAGGAGCTGCTGCGCCGCACCAAGGTCGGGCTGGCGCCCGGCAGCGCCTTCGGGGCGTGCGGCGAGGGCTATCTGAGGCTGTGCTTCGCGCGCGACCCGGTGCAGGTGGCGGCGGCGGTGGACCGCCTGCGCCCGCTCCTCGATTAGCGGCACCGCCGGCACCAGCCGGTCCATGGCGTTCTCGACGAAACCGCGGCTGCTTGCTACGGTCGCCTCCTTGCTGCCCGGCCCACTCCAATGCCGGGGCGAATGCGGAGCCTTGCGGACTTGCCTGAGCCGTCTGCGCAACGCGACCTGCGCCTCGATTTCTTCCGCGGCCTGTCCCTCATCTTCATCTTTGTCGATCACATACCGGAAAATGTCTTAAGCTATTTCACGTTGCAGGCGATCGGGTTTTACGACGCCGCAGAAGTGTTCATCTTCATCTCGGGCTATACCGCCGCCCTCGTCTATGGCCGCCGCCTGGCCAGCAAGGGGGCGCTCTACGCGATCGCGCAGGTGTTGCGGCGGGTGTGGCAGCTCTACGTCGCCCACGTCTTCCTGTTCGTGCTGTTCGTCGCAGAAGTCTCGTACACCGCGGCCGTCTTCAAGAACACGATGTACAATGAGGAGATGCGCGTCGCCGACTTTCTCGACGTGCCGCACATAGCCGTGGTCAAGGCGCTCCTCTTACAGTTCCAACCGACCTTCCTCGATATCCTGCCGCTCTACATCGTGCTCCTCGGGATCTTCCCGCTGATCCTGCTCGGGGTGCAGCGCCACCGGCTCCTGGTGCTGGTGCCCTCGGCCTTGCTCTATCTGGCGGTGCAGATCTTCCACATCTCGGTGCCGGCCTATCCGCCCGGCAACGTCTGGTTCTTCAACCCGCTGGCGTGGCAGTTCCTGTTCGTCCTCGGCGCCGTGCTCGGCAGCCGGCGCGCCGGCAGTCCGATGGTGGCGGGCGTGCACCGCGTGGTCTATCCGCTCGCCGTCGGCGTTCTTGCGATTACCGTCATCGTCAAGCTGAGCTGGACGGTGCACGGCATCTGGGAACCGGTGCCGGCGCTGTTCCTGCGGGAATTGTGGCCGGTCAACAAGAACAACCTGTCGCTGCTGCGGCTCGTGCCGTTCCTGGCGCTGGTGATGGTGGTGGCGACCCATGTGACGCCGAACGCCGCCTTCCTGCGCAGCCGGGCGGCGCGGCCGCTGGTGTTGTGCGGCCAGCAGTCGCTGGAGATCTTCTGCCTCAGCATCCTGTTGTCGGCGCTCGGGCATTTGATCCTGGCGGAGTATGCTTCGCCGATCGGGATGCAGCTGGCGGTCAACGCCATCGGCATCGCTACGATGTTCCTGACCGCGAAGATGATCGACTGGTACAAGGGGATGGACCGGATGCCGCTGATGCCGCGGGCGGTGGCGCGCGCCGGCGGAGAGGGCGGCGGCGCATGAAGCGACGGATCTTCCTGTCGCTGGCCGGCGGCCTGCTGCTGCGGCAGGTCGTGCCGGCCGTCGCCGCACCCGAGGCCGAGGCCTGCCCGGTCCCGGCCGAGCTGATGGAGGTGCCGGTCAAGCTGCCGCACGTCGCCGAGCGGCTGCGCCGTGGCCATAAGCTGACGATCGTCGCGATCGGCGGCGCCTCGACTGCCGGCGCGGCCGCCGGCGCGCCCGACCTTGCCTACCCGCACCGGCTGCAGCTGGCGCTCGCCGCGCTCTACCCGGAGGTCGCGGTCAACGTCGTCAACAAAGGCGTGCCGCGCCAGCTGGCGCAGCAGATGGTCGAGCGCTTTCCGAGCGACGTCCTCGCCGAAGAGCCGACGCTTGTGGTGTGGGAAACCGGCACGGTCGACGCCGTGCGCGACATCGAGATCGACGAACTGGCCGCCGCCCTGCAGTCGGGCATCGATCTGGTCAAAAATCGGGCAATCGACATCCTCCTGGTTGATATGCAATTCTCCCGGCGAACGTCGACGCTGATCAATTTCGACCGCTATCTGCAGGCGGTGCACCGCGCCGGCGAGGTGAACGAGGTCTACGTGTTCCCGCGCTTTGCGATGATGCGCTACTGGAGCGAGCAGAAATTGTTCAACTTCGACGAGGTCAGCGACGGCGAGCGGGCGCGGCTGGCGGCCAAGGTCTACGACTGCATCGGCCGCAAGCTGGCGGAGGCGATCCAGGTCGCGACGAAATAACGAAGCAAGAATGCAGCACGCCCTCGCCTGCGCCATCGGCGCCGTCGCCGCCGCCATCGCCGTCGCCGTCGCGCCGCTGATTGCCGCCGCGGCAGGCGATGCGCCGACGCCGGCAGGCGCGAACGGCGCCGCCGCCGAATGCGCCGCCCCCGACGCGCTGATCGCGATCGGCCCGTCGTTGAACCATCTCGCTGGGCGGCTCGCACGCCATCAGCCGTTGACGATCGTCGCGTTCGGCTCTTCCTCGACCGAGGGGATCGGCGCCAGCGCGCCGTCTCTCGCCTATCCCAGCCGGTTCGAGGCCGAGCTGCGGGCGCGCTTTCCCGATGCTGCCATTCGCGTCCTCAACCGCGGCAAGGGCGGCGAGGAAGCGCCGCAGATGCTCGCCCGGATCGAGACCGACGTCGTCGCCGAGCACCCGGATCTGGTGGTCTGGCAGGTCGGCACCAATGCCGTGCTGCGGCATGACGAAGTCGGCTTCGAGGAGGCGGTGGTGGAGAGCGGCCTGGCGCGGCTCAAGGCGAGCGGCACCGACGTCGTGCTGATGGACATGCAATATGCGCCGCGCGTCATCGGCCGCCCGGGCCATGCGGCGATGGAGCGGCTGCTCGCCGACGTAGCCAAGCGCGACCGCGTCGGCCTCTTCCGCCGATATGCCCTCATGCAGCACTGGCAGAAGGCGCGACCGGACGGGGCCCGAATGGTCGGGCCCGACGGCCTCCACATGAACGACCGTGGTTATGGCTGCCTCGCCGCCGAACTGGCCGAAGCGGTGGCCGACAATTGGCGCCGCCAGCAGAAGCCCGCCGCCTCGGCGTCGCAGCTCGCCCATTACGCCAAACCCGCCGCACCGGGCCCCGCCTCGGCCCCCTGAAGCATCGCGGGCGGAGCCGCCTCAACGGCTCGCGGCCAATTTCGTGTCTTGCCAATTTCGCGTCTTGATAGAATCGGGGTTGGGATTCATCCCGGTGTCATATATGCTGATGGAGATGTGGGGGGCCACAATATCTTGTTCTCTTCAGCTGTGCGGGGGGCATAAATGGAGCTGCCCGGCTGGCGGCGCGGCTTGCGCACGATTTGGCGGCGCGACCCTAGAGTTGCCATAAAGGTTTGGCATGGTGGTTGCGTCGTGCGGTCCGGTTGCTGGCCGCCGCAGCCATTTGCCGCCCCGGTGAGGCCGCGGGATTCGTACCCGCAATCGCACCGCCTTGCGGCAAAATCGAGCTTAAGGTGAGTAACGATGCGGATTTTCCGCGAGCTTCACCGTTTACCCGGTGGACGATCGAAAACTGTCGCGGTCGACAGCACTGTCGATTGAGGTGAGAAATGCGATTTGACGAAGGAATCTTCGGACTCTATTCGCGCCTATACGAAAACCGGCGCGAGGTGGAATACTCCCTGGAGGACTATCTGCGCGCCTGCTCCGACGACCCGAGCTTTTACGCCGGGCCGGCCGAGCGCCTGTTGAAGGCGATCGGCGAGCCGGTGATGGTCGATACCAGTCAGGACCCGCGGCTCGGCCGGATCTTCATGAATCGGACCATGAAGGTCTATCCGGCGTTCGAGGACTTCTACGGCATGGAGGAGACGATCGAGCGGATCGTCGGCTTCTTCCGGCATGCCGCGCAGGGCCTCGAAGAGCGCAAGCAGGTGCTCTACCTGCTGGGCCCGGTCGGCGGCGGCAAATCTTCGCTCGCCGAGCGGCTGAAGCAGCTGATGGAGAAAGAGCCGATCTACGTCTTGAAGGCCGGCGAGGAGATTAGCCCGGTGTTCGAGAGCCCGCTGGGCCTGTTCGACCCGGCGATGTTCGGACCCGAGCTGGAGCAGCGCTACGGCATCCCGTCGCGGCGGCTGACCGGCACGATCTCGCCCTGGGCGGTGAAGCGCCTCGAGGAGTTCGGCGGCGACATCACCAAGTTCACCGTGATCCGCATGCAGCCGTCGCGGCTGAAGCAGATCTGCGTCGCCAAGACCGAGCCCGGCGACGAGAACAACCAGGACGTCTCGAGCCTCGTCGGCAAGGTCGACATCCGCAAGCTCGAGATGTACAGCCAGAACGATCCCGACGCCTACTCCTTCTCGGGCGGCCTCAACCGCACGACGCAGGGGCTGATGGAATTCGTCGAGATGTTCAAGGCGCCGATCAAGATGCTGCACCCGCTCTTGACCGCGACGCAGGAAGGCAACTACGCCGGCACCGAGAATATCGGCGGCATCCCCTACCAGGGCATCATCCTGGCACACTCGAACGAAGCCGAGTGGCAGAGCTTCAAGAACAACAAGAACAACGAAGCGTTCATCGACCGTATCTCGGTCGTCAAGGTGCCGTACTGCCTGCGCGCCACCGAGGAGCGCAAGATCTACGAGAAGCTGTTGCAGCATAGCGAGCTGTCGGCTTCGCCCTGCGCGCCGTCGACGCTCGACATCCTGTCGCGCTTCTGCGTCCTGTCGCGCCTCAAGCCGCACGAGAACTCGAACCTGTACTCGAAGATGCGGGTGTATGACGGCGAGAGCCTGAAAGACACCGATCCCCGCGCCAAATCGGTGCAGGAGTACCGCGACGCCGCCGGCGTCGACGAGGGGATGGACGGGATCTCGACCCGCTTCGCCTTCAAGGTGCTGTCGAGCACGTTCAACTTCGACACGCAGGAGGTCGCGGCCGACCCGGTCCATTTGATGTACGTGCTCGAGCAGCAGATCTGGCGGGAGCAATTCCCGGAGGACACCGAGAAGAAGTACCTCAACTTCATCAAGGCCGAGCTGGCGCCGCGCTATGCCGAGTTCATCGGCCACGAGATCCAGAAGGCCTATCTCGAATCCTATTCGGATTACGGCCAGAACCTGTTCGACCGCTACGTCGCCTATGCCGACGCGTGGATCGAGGACCAGGACTACAAGGACCCCGACACCGGCCAATTGATGAACCGCGAGCTGTTGAACCAGGAGCTCTCGAAGATCGAGAAGCCGGCCGGCATCGCCAACCCGAAGGACTTCCGCAACGAGGTCGTCAAGTTCGCGTTGCGGGCGCGCGCCAATAGCGGCCGCAACCCGGCCTGGACCTCGTACGAGAAATTGCGCGAGGTCATCGAGCGGCGCATGTTCTCGCAGGTCGAGGACCTGCTGCCGGTGATCTCCTTCGGCAGCAAGAAGGACACCGACACCGAGAAGAAGCATGCCGACTTCGTCGAGCGGATGGTCGAGCGCGGCTATACCGAGCGGCAGGTCAGGCGCCTTGTCGAGTGGTACATGCGCGTCAACAAGGCCGGATAGCGGCGGTTGTCCCAGCGAGCGGAGGTGAGGCGATGAACATTGTCGATCGCCGGCCCAACCCGAAGGGCAAGAGCCTCTCGAACCGCCAGCGCTTCCTCGCGCGCGCCCGCGTCGAGGTCAAGTCGGCGGTGCAGGAGGCCTTGCGCAAGCGCAAGGTGGCCGACATCCAGCACGGCGAGAAGGTCGCGATCCCGACGCGCGGCATCTCCGAGCCGCTCTTCCACCACAACCGGCGGACCGGCCGCAGCGATCACGTCGTCCCGGGCAACAAGGAATATGTCCGGGGCGACGAGATCCCGCGGCCGACTGGCGGCGACGGCCAGGGCGGCCGCGAGGGCAGCCCCGACGGCTCGGGCGAGGACGCGTTCGAGTTCACGCTGTCCAAGGACGAGTTCCTCGACATGTTCTTCGAGGACCTCGAACTGCCGGACCTCGTCAAGAAGAGCCTCAAGGACACCCAGGCCGTCGACCTGCAGCGCGCCGGCTACACGGTCACCGGCAGCCCCTCCAACCTGTCGATCCCGCGCACGATGCGGATGAGCATGGCGCGGCGGATCTCGCTGCGGCGGCCCAAGCTGTCGGAGCTGGAGGCGCTGAAGGAGCAGGTCGAGGAAGCGCGTGCCCGCGGCGACGAAGAAGAAGCCGAACGCCTTGCCAAGGAGTTCGAGCGGATCGAGCGGCGCAGCAAGATCATTCCCTATATCGACCCGATCGATGTCCGCTACCGCCGCTTCGACCGCGTGCCGCGGCCGAACACCGAGGCCGTGATGTTCTGCCTGATGGACGTCTCGGGCTCGATGACCGAAGCGATGAAGGACCTCGCCAAGCGGTTCTTCATGCTGCTGCACGTCTTCCTGGTCCGGCGCTACCGGCATGTCGACGTCGTCTTCATCCGCCATACCTCGACCGCCGAGGAGGTCGATGAAGAGACGTTCTTCTACAGCCGCGAGACCGGCGGCACGGTGGTGTCCACCGCGCTCGAAAAGATGCTCGAGATCGCGCGCGCCCGCTATCCCACCGACCGCTGGAACATCTATGGCGCGCAGGCGTCGGACGGCGACAATTACGGCGCCGATTCGAGCCGCTGCGTGTCGCTGTTGGGCGGCGACGTCCTGCCGCTGTGCCAATACTTCGCCTATGTCGAGGTCGGAGACGGCATGAGCGGCAGCCTCACCGGGCTGACCCGCGACAGCGATTTGTGGCGCGCCTACAGCGAGGTGGCGCCGGCGCACGCGCATTTCGCGATGCGGCGGGTGGGCGATCCGGCGCAAATCTTTTCGGTGTTTCACGAATTGTTTGCCAAGGGGGGCGTCCGTGCCTGATACGCGAATCGACGCCGCGCAACTGAAGGCGGACATGCCGCTCTTCACCGGCCCGAACTGGGATTACGGCACGCTGCGGCGGGTCTACGAGGCGATCGAGACGATCGCGTTCGACGAGTTGGGGCTCGACATCTACCCGGTGCAGATCGAGGTCATCACCTCGGAGCAGATGCTCGACGCCTACGCTTCGGTCGGGCTGCCGCTGATGTACCGGCACTGGAGCTTCGGCAAGCGCTTCGCCTACCATGAAACGCTCTACCGCCGCGGCCTGCAGGGCCTCGCCTACGAGATCGTCATCAATTCCAATCCGGTGATCTGCTACATCATGGAAGAAAAC
>JBLMXS010000085.1:0-9657 GCA_050257895.1 Thiohalocapsa sp. | reverse complement strand
CGCCTTCTCTTCCGCCGACCAGCGCCGTCGCCGCTGCACCGACGTGATGACCTCAACCCGGTCGATCTTCCCAGTCATAGACACAGGCATACTCCTGGTTCTTAACCAAGGGGTAGGCCCTCTCCGGTTTTTTAGGGGGCCGCTTCAGCCCGCGTCATCGATGGCGATACGATCGATCTGTCAGGGATGTCAGGGACACGTATCCGCCTGTGGGGGATCGCATAGGTCCCGTGGGAATAATGATCGTAATCGACAGCCCACCCGCGCCGGACGCATCGAGACTAGGCAATCACCAAGCAGCATCAGTGCGGCAGGGGTAGCGCCGCCGTCCTGGTCGAGCTTACGGGGGATTGTGAGCTTCGCTGCGAGCGCCGGGCCGCCGATCGCTATGGCCGGGTCGCACGGGAGCAAGCCGCCGCGAAGGCCGAAGGTCTCGGTATCTGGTCAGGTCGAGTTTGAGATGCCCTGGCTGAATTAGGTTTTCGGGTGACGTAGCTGTTGAGCCAATGGCACCAACGCGATTGGTGCCATTGTTTTTTGCCAAGAGGCGGTCAGCGCCCTTTCTGGCACCCGAACCCGTTGATCTCCTCGGCCTCGGTGCGGCAGACGGCGACGTTCGGAAGCTCCGTCTATTCCGCACCTAAATAGGCAAATGAAGGTAGGGGAAATCCTGAACCTTGGCGCGAATTTGCTCTATCACGGCACGGTGCGCGAACGCCTACCCATGATCGCCGCGATGGGCCTTTGTGCGCAGGCGCGATCGAATTGGATCGGCTACCATCAGAACCCGCATCTCGCCTATTGGAGCGTCGGGAACGTGTTCCTCACGCCCCGGCTCGACGATGCCCTTTATAATTATTACGCCCGGATGAGCGCAGCGCTGACAGGCGGGCATCCGGCAATAATCCGCGTTCCGCTCTCGGCTGTGACCGACGCCCGACCCGATCCGAGAGGATGGGGTAGCGCCGACTTATATACACCCGGCATCCGATCCGATCCCATCCAGGTTTGGACCAGAGCCGGTGGAGGCCGATGAGGCGACCGCGCCGGGACCAGAGGGCGGCATGACCCAAAATCCGCGAGGTCTATATATTGTGGTTGGTACCAAATGCGCACTAATAATAAGTGCGGTTTCATCCGTGTCACGGATATAGGGAGAGACATCGAGGTCATAGCCAGAGAGGTCACTGTCGGTGTCAAAGAGCTGTTCGAAATCACCTGCGCGGATCACCTGTTTGGTCTCGGGCGGAGACAGTGCCGGCGACAGCCTGCGCGGTGCGCCATCAGTCAATCGAGTCACGATCTGGCGGGCGGCATTCACCGGCTCGATGGCATAGGGCCTTGCAAAGGTTTCAGCCTGTTCGAGGTCAACCCAGCAAATCTCGGCTCCGCCCGTGTCATTCAGTTCACCGCGGCGATTGCAGCGGCCGAAGCGCTGGACCAGCGAAGACCACGGCGCAAGTTCAGTAAACAGCACCGCGGAGGTGATATCCACACCCGCCTCCACGGCCTGTGTGGCAACGATGATACGGTCCGCCTCCCCTTCGCGACGCAATCGCTCCACCAGGTGCGCCCGGTCCGGCGGTCGTAACCGTGAGTGGAGCAGCAGCAACCCGCCTTGGTCGCGACCGGCTTTCACTAATGCGCGATAGACGGCCTGCGCCCGGGCCACGGTATTGACGACGACGAGTGTTGTCTGTCCGCTTCGATGCTTTTCGAGCACCTCCTTTGCGAGCGCGGCGGCGTACGCTTCTGGCGATTTCTCCTGGGCGGCGGACAGCATTGTTTTGGCTTGGCTCACCCGCTTTACGGCGTCGAGCCGGTCGGTCAGTCCCCTCGGCTCGGGTGGGTCCCCGTCATCCAATGCAACGTCCGGGGGCCGGGTATCTCACACCGAAAATCCACGGTTGCCAGCCATTCGGGCTGTAATGTCGCCGAGACCCACAGGCTCTTCGCCGAGCGCTCGTAACGCCAGCCGCGACGCCGACGAAACGCTTCGATCTGAGCCGACGTGGCAAGCCCCGCGCCCATCAGCTGGACCTCGTCGAAGACCCAGAGGGCGTCGGTGTGGGGGCGTGCAAAATCGATCGGCGAGCCAAAGCGGCTCATGCCATACCCTCGCATCAGAACCCGCGACAAAAGCATGTCCAAGGTGCCCACCACGATCGCCGCCTGGTCCGGATGCAGGCGCCAGTCCTCGGAAATCGCCCCACCCATCAGAATGTGGACCGTCGGGAGCGGCTGGCCGACCTGAACGAAAATCCCCTGCAAGCGGCTGATCCACCCCGGCGCTTCGCCAGCGGTTTGCTCGACCAGCGCCCGCATCGGGAGGCACCAGACGAGCTTGCGCGGCATCTGCTGCGGCGTATTTATCAGTCGGTAACCCCGCAGCGTGCAGCGCACTCCTCTGCTTCTCGCGTAGCGACAGACTGTAAGCGGCGAATCAGAGGATCAGATGATCAGAACGATGCTCTCCCCGGCGAGCCGGTGGCCGCCTGCACCGCAGCGCGTAGACATTGACCTGAATGCTGTAGTGGTTAGAATTATTGATCAGTCTTGAAATCGAGAAGGGTGCAGTCGTCGCGCCACTTCACCAAGAATTAACGCCGGCGGTTCCGATGTAGACTCGACTCGTCCGGCGGCCTCACCGACGGAATCAACTGCCGAGATGGGGCAATGGCTGCCGCTGACTCCACCAGTCGCGAGGCTCTGGATCGAGCTCTGACCGCTTGTTGATGACCCCGCGAATGGGCGCTGTCAGCGACAATCCCGCCATCAGGCGTGGCACCGAACAAGAGGCGCCAGCGAGCGGCGCGATCAACCGGGCGTCATCGCTGCGCATGCGGGCGACCCGGAATGCCGACCGCGTCGGGAAGGTATCAGCGCCAGGAAGGGGAACATTTTTAGAACATCGAGGCTCAACTTGCTACCGAACTCGGTAGCACTTGAGGGGATGGGGGCGGATCGAACGCAACGGATACGACCCTAACCGATTGATACAGAGCCCCGGATAGGGACAGTCGATGACGGGGTGGTATGGGCATTCGCGATCACGCAGATCTGGGAAGGCACCAACCAGATCCACCGCCAGCTGATCGGCCGCAGCTTGAATGACGCGCTAGCGCGGTTGCCCACCGGGTTGGAAGCAGCACGGGGCTCGCGGCGGCACGAGCAATCCTGGACCGATCGCGCCGATGTGATGTAGGAAGCCGCTTGGTTTTGCCGGCCGACCGCAGCCGTACACCAGCCGATCCAGGGAGAAGCCGTTGAGTTTGGAGCAAGTTTCGGAGCAGCCCTCGGAATTGGCGGACATCATCTTGGAGGCGCCTTACGCGTCCAATGGCGGCGCCGCCTGGACAATTGTCCTGCCGCCGGAGCTGCAGGCGCTGACCGACACCGACTCGGCGCCGTCGCGCTCCAATCTGCGGCTGCTCGAAGACGGTCGTCGGCTGGGCCCCGGCCATACGTTGCACCGCCTGATCCGCGAGCAGGGCGGCGGCAAGTATTCGTTCTGGAAGTCGGAGCTCCTGTTCTCGACGTCGGACGGCAGCGATCCCAACAGCAACGGGCGCGTCTATTCGGTGCATATCGAACATCGCCGGCCGCTGGCAGCCGCGCTCGCATTCGGCGTTGCCGGCGACCCGCCGGCCGGCGCGGCGGTCGCCGAACTGGCGGCGACCGATGGGCTGTTTCCGCTGTCCGGCAGCGCCGGCCGGCTCTTCTCGGTATTCGGCGACACGCGCCTTGCGGATTGTCCAGTCTGCCGCTCCGACGACATCGTGTCGCTGTGGCGCATGCCGATGACCGATCTCGAAGAGCCGTTGACGCTGTTCGGCGGCTACTTCAATCAGGTGCCGACGCTGCAGGTGCCGGGCCAGATTTTCTGTTTCGATTTCTGCCGAGGCTGCGAAAGCATTTTTCTCAATCCGGTGCCGAGCTGGCGAAAGGAGGCGTATCGGCACTCCGAGCAGGATGTGCGCCGGATACAGGATCCTGCCGTGTGGCAAGGTTACGAGGACGCCTACGACGGCTTCGCCGCATGGATTCCGCGCGATGCCACCGTGATCGTCGATGCCGCCTGCGGGGTGGGGCAGTATCTGCGCGTCGCAGCAGGCCGCGGCACCCATGCCTGGCGCCGCATGCTTGGGCTGGAGCTGGGGGAAAAATATGTCGAGCACATGCGCGCCGAAGGCCTGGACGCGCATGTCTTCGATATCGACAACGACGATTTGACGCCGCTGGCGGCGCCGAACAGCGTCGACTTCATCACGTTCTGCGAAGCCTTCGAGCATGTCGAGCGGCCCCTCGAGGCGCTGCGCAAGCTGCTGGTCGCATTGCGGCCGGGGGGCCGACTGTACTTCACGGCGCAGCGCTACGGCCGGGATGTGCAGGCCGCAATCCGTCCCGAGGAGCCGATTTATATCGGCGAACGGGTGGTAAAGGAGCTGCCGGAGCGGCTCGGGTGCCGCATTGTCGACCTGCGCACCAGCAGCATGCGCTACTACATCGTGCTCGAAAAGTAGCGGAACGGCACGGCCCGGCCGCCGTTGGCGGTCACATGGCGATGCCGGCTGCCGGAACGGTTGCGTAGGCGTCTTGCGGTGGCGAGGAAACCCGAACCTCGACTCGCGCCGGCGCCGTCTCTGGGTGAGCCGACGCAATCGACGCCGCCCGCCGCGCAGTCACAGTTGGGCGCGGGCAGCGGCAAGTTCCGCCGCGACATCGTTGTCGCCGGCGGCTCGGCCGGTGCGCTCGACGCCTTCCTCGCGCTGGCGGCGGCACTGCCGGCCGATTTTCCGGCTTCGCTACTGATCGTGTCGCATGTCGGCGCCAACCGCAGCCAGCTGCCGGAGTTGCTGAGCCGCGCCGGGAAGCTGCCGGCGACGCACGCGCGGCACGGCGAGGCGATCGAACCGGGCCATATCTATATCGCACCGCCCGACCAGCACCTGCTGGTCGACGCCGGCCGCGTCGTCCTCAACCGCGGTCCGCGCGTGCATTTTACCCGCCCGGCGATCGACCCGCTGTTCCGCTCGGCCGCCCGCAGCTACGGCGCCCGCGTCATCGGCGTGGTGCTCAGCGGCACCGGCAGCGACGGCGTCATCGGGCTCGAGGCGATCCATGCCGCTGCCGGCCTCACCCTGGCGCAGGCGCCGACCGATGCGCTGTTTACCGAGATGCCGCAAACGGCCGTGGCGACCGTGCCGATCGACCATGTCGTGGTCAAGGCCGAGCTGGCCCCGCTGCTGGTTCGGCTGGTGGCGGAGCCGCTAGCGGCGCCGGCAAGAAAGACTGAAGCGAGCAACGAGATGACGGAGCTGGAAAGACCGGCGGGGCTGACCTGCCCCGAATGCGGCGGCACGCTGCGCGAGATCGATGGCACGGCGCTGAAAACCTACCGCTGCCACACCGGCCACATGTTTGCCGCCGACGAGCTGCTCGGGCAGCAGCTCGACGAAGTCGAGCGTGCTGTGTTCGTCGCCGTCCGCGTGCTCAATGAGCATGCCGAATTGTGCCGGCGGATGATCGAAGATGCGCACAAGGCCGGGCGTAGCCACGGCATCGCCTATTGGACAAGGCTGAAAGACGAGGCCGAGGCCCAGCTCCAGCCGCTGCAGCGCTTTCTTTTGCGCGAGCGGCTTTCGGCCGACGATGAAAACGCGGAATCGCCGGTGACCGTGCCGGTGGCAAAATAAAGTCGCAGTTTTAAGCTTAAGTTAGCGACGGGTTAGGCGATACGTGCTTTGGTGTGTTCTCCGCTCACCCCCGGCGGAGGGAGGCCGCGCACATGCTGTATACGGTGGAAGTTCGGCTGATCGGTGGCGATCTGCTGGCCGCCATGTCGGAGATGCGCACCTGGCTCGACCACAAGCGGTACGAGCCAGACGCCTTCCGCGCCTCGCGCGGCACCCCGATCACCACCTGCCGCCTCGATTTCAAGGCAGCCGACGAGGCGGCCGCGTTCGCCAAGGCGTTCGGCGGCCGCATGCTCGGCTCGACCGAGACGGCGGCGGCGGTCACCGCCGGCGGAATGACGCGCGACGCCGTCTGACGCGACGTCGGATCGAACGGCCGCGGCGGGCCGTTTCCGCACGTGAGAGAAAATTTCCCGGTTTTGCCGTTCGCCCAGAGCACCTGGTATGGCATGGTGGCCGCCGATGCGGTGACGATGTGTTGAGAGCGTGGCGCGCAACGGATCTTTGATCGTCGGCATCGGCGCCTCGGCCGGCGGTGTCGAAGCGCTGCAATCGCTGTTCCGGACGATGCCGTCGCCGCTCGGCATGGCGTTCGTTGTCGTCATGCATCTCGGGGAGGGGCATGCCAGCGCCCTGCCAGAGATCATCGGCCGCTGCACCAAGATGCCGGTGCTGTCGGCGAAGGACAATCAGCCGGTCGAACCCGACCACGTCTACGTCCTCGCGTCGAACAGCATCCTGACCGTCCAGCGCAACCGCCTGCGTTTGCGTCCGCAATCTCCCGACCTGCTGGCGCGCCAGCGGCACACGATCGACGTGTTCCTGGCATCACTGGCGGAGAATGCCGGCGAGCGCGCCGTCGCAATCATTCTCTCCGGCCTCGGCACCGACGGCACGCTCGGTGCCAAGGCGGTCAAGGAGAAAGGCGGGCTGACGATCGCCCAGCGGGCCGATCACGGCGGACCGGGCCATCCGGAGATGCCGGCAAGCGCGATTTCGTCGGGCGCGATCGACCTGTCGCTGGCGGTCGAGGAGATCGGCCCCAAACTCGCCGAATACCGCGACGGGCATGGTCGGCTCGACCCCGGCAGCCAGCCGCGCGAGCGGCGCAACCACATCGACGACGCCCGCAAGGCGATCTGCCAGATCCTGCTCGACCGCGTCGGCCATAATTTCACCGGCTACAAGGAACGCACGTTGCTGCGCCGCGTCGAGCGCCGCATGCAGGTGGTCGAACTGCGCGGCATCGAGGCCTACATCGAGCGCCTGCGCGAGGATTCCGGCGAGGTGATGCAGCTGTTCAACGACCTGTTGATCGGCGTCACCGCGTTTTTTCGCGACAAGGAGGCCTTTGACGCGCTGGCCGAAAAGGTTCTGCCGCATCTGTTCGAGGGCAAGGGCACCGGCGATGTCGTGCGCGTCTGGGTGCCCGGCTGCTCGACCGGCGAGGAGGTGTATTCGATCGCGATCATGCTGCTCGAACAGCAGGAAAAGCACTCGCCGCGGGTCGGCATCCAGTGCTTCGCGACCGACATCGACGATGCCGCTATCGCGGTCGCGCGCGCCGGGCGCTATCCGACGGCGATGGTGCGCAACATGCCGCCCGCGCTGCTCGAGCGCTATTTCATCGCCGAAGCCGAGACCGTCGCGGTCGGCAAGCGCGTCCGCGACGTTTGCATGTTTTCCTCGCACAGCGTGATTCGCGACCCGCCGTTCTCGCGGATCGACCTGATCTCCTGCCGCAATCTGTTGATCTACTTCGACAACCAGTTGCAGAACCAGCTCATCCCGACGTTCCATTATGCGCTGCGGCCGGGCGGCTACCTGTTTCTCGGCGTCTCGGAGAATCTCAGTCGGCACAGCGATTATTTCACCACCATCGACAGCAAGCACCGCATCTTCCAGCGCCGCGACGACGCCGCCCGACATGGCTTCTTCCCGGTGGCGATCGCGGCCCGGTACCCGTCACGCCCGCCGCCGCAGGCGATCGGGCTGCAGCGCGAGGGGCTGTCGCTGCGGCAATCGACCGAGAAGCGCGTCCTCGAACGCTTCGCGCCGGCGCATGTCGTCGTCAACCGCAACGGCGACATCCTCCACTACTCGGGCCGCACCGGCAAATACCTGGAGAACGCCCTCGGCGCGCCTAGCCGGCAGCTCGTCAGCTTGGCCCGCCGGGGCTTGCGAATCGACCTGCCGGCGGCGCTGGCGGAGGCGATTGAGACCAATCGGCCGGTAGTGCGGCACGGCATCAACGTCGAAATGGACGATGTCGTCCAGACCATCGACCTGACGATCGAACCGCTGACGGAGCAGGACGGCGAACCGGCGTTCCTCGTCATATTCAGCGATGTCGGCCCGCCCCGCCTGCCGGGGGAAAGCCCTGCCGCCGCAGCCGCGATGGACAGCCACGACGTCGAGCAGCTGGAAAGCGATCTGCGCGACACGCGCGAACGGCTGCAATCGCTGATCGAGGAGTACGAGACGGCGATCGAGGAGCTCAAATCGGCCAATGAGGAGCTGATCTCGACCAACGAGGAGCTGCAGTCGACCAACGAAGAGCTGGAAACCTCGCGCGAGGAGACGCAGTCGATCAACGAGGAGCTACACAGCGTCAACAGCGAGCTGCAGCGCAAGGTCGAGGAACTCGACCGCGCCAACGAGGATTTGCGCGCGCTGTTCGACAACAGCCCGATCGGCATGGTGTTCCTCGACCGCAGCCTGACGATCCAGACCTTCACGTCGGCGGTCACGCGGATCTTCAATTTGCTGCCCGGAGATCGCGGCCGTCCGTTAACCGACATCACGCACGATCTCGTCGGCGTCGACCTGCGCGCCGAGCTGGACGCGGCATTGCTGTCGCACCAACCCCGGGAGTGCCGCGTGACGCGGCACGGCGGCGGCAGTTACCTGATGCGGATCCAGCCGGACCGCAGCGGCGAGCGGCTGCTCGTCAGCTTCACCGAGATCAGCGCCGCCGTCGCCGCCGAACAGCGCCAGCGCGAATAGGCGACGGGGCTTGTTGTCGCACCCGGCGCCGCGACAACCGGGTGAGGCGCGCTTTAACCGCCGAGGGCGTTTGCGGTATAAATGACAGCGCAGAACCTTGCGAAAAATAATTGGCTGCACGTTGGAGGCTAACCAGATGGGACCTGCGAGCGAAGCCTCAACGCCATCGACCGCACCAGACTATGTGCCCGAAGCCACCGAATCGCTGCTCACCGGCGCCCGGGCGCTGCGGCAGCATTTCATGGCGGCGCCGTACCGGGTGGCGGAGCGCGACCAGCCGCTGCTCCGCGCCGATGCCGGCGCGGCGCAGCTCTTTCTAATCCACCGCGGCATCGCCTATCGCTCCTGCAGCGTGCCGAGCGGCAAGCGCGCGATCCTCGACCTCTTGCTGCCCGGCGACATCAGCGGCATCGACCAGCTCGTGCTGCGCCGTCCGGATCAGGAGATCATTGCCGCCGGCACTGTCGGCTACCGGGCATTGCCGGCCGCGGCGGTGCACCGGCTGGTCAGCGATCCGGAGGTTGCCCTGAGCCTTATCGGCCTGCTCGCCGAGGTGCGCGCCCGCATGGACCGGCATCTCGCCGCTATCGCGCGGCTGCAGGCGCGCGAGCGGCTGTGCACGATGCTCCTCGATGTTCATGACCGGCTGCGCCGCCGCGACCTGATCGTGCGGCCGTCGTTCAACCTGCACCTGACGCAGGAACAGATCGCCGACTATCTCGGCCTGACGATGGTGCACGTCAACCGGACGTTGCGGCAATTGCGCGAGGAGCGGCTGGCGCTGATCGACCGCCAGGTCGTCATCATCATCGACCTGCCGCGGCTGCGCGAGATCGTCTACGGCATCGAGCCGGCCGCGGGCGGGCCTCGACACTTCTCCTTGAGCCCGGAGCCCGCTGTCGTTGAACAGCCAATCGATGGACCGCCTGTGTCCCCGCCGCGATCACCCCCTCCC
>JBLMXS010000084.1:0-4932 GCA_050257895.1 Thiohalocapsa sp. | reverse complement strand
CAACATCGCCGGCTACACGCGGACAATGACGACCGCGATCGTGCTGGAAACCAGCCGCGGCGATCTGCCGCTGGCGCTCGGCCTCGGATTGGTGCTGATCGGGCTGACCCTGCTGGTCAGCGCCGCCGCCTTTGCGCTGGCCGGGCGGCCCACCTGGTAGCCAAGGGAGAACGATGATGCTGCGTCTGGTGCTGCCGATCCTCTGCCTGATGACGGCGCTCCTCGCCGGACCGGCCGAGGCCGCCGACGCGCCGGTCACCTCGATCGTCCTCGCCTCCACCACCTCGGTCGACAATTCCGGGCTCTTGGCGGCGATTTTGCCTCTGTTCACCGCCGAGAGCGGCATCGCCGTGCACGTGCTGGCGCAGGGGACGGGCCAAGCGCTCGACACCGCGCGGCGTGGCGACGCCGATCTCGTGCTGGTGCACGATCCCGAGGCGGAAAAGAAATTCATCGACGAGGGCCACGGCATCAACCGCCGTCAGATCGCGTGGAACGACTTCATCGTCGTCGGCCCCGGAGCCGATCCGGCGCATATCCGAGGCGGGCACGACGCGGTCGCCGCCTTCACCGCGATCGCCAAAGCGAAGGCGCCGTTCGTCTCGCGCGGCGACCGCAGCGGCACCAACGCGCTCGAGCTGCGCTTGTGGAAGGCGGCCGGCCTCGACCCGAAAAGCGGCGCCGGCAGCTGGTATCGCGACATCGGCGGCGGGATGGGGCAGGCGCTCAACGCCGCGGCGGCGATGCCGGCCTACACGCTGTCCGACCGCGGCACCTGGCTCAGCTTCAAGAACAAGGGACCGCTGGTCATCGCGATCGAGGGCGATCCGCACCTCGTCAACCGCTATGACGTCATCGAGCTGAACCCGGAAAAGCATCCGAAAGCCAAGCTGGCGGCCGCCCATCAGCTCGCCCTTTGGCTCGCCTCATCGGCCGGCCAGGCGGCGATCGGCACGTTCGAGATTGCCGGCGAGCAACTGTTCCACCCGTCGGCCGCCGCGCCGCGGTAACGCGCACCCTCCGTCGCAGCGTTCGCCGCGTCGGCGCAACAGATTCCTCCCCCGCTTGGCGGCCGCGCAGGCGGGGAGGAATCTGCGCTGGGCTAAATGGTCCCCCTGTCGGTTGCGACGCGACGGGACAGCGATCGGGAACCGCGCTTTGCCGCACCGGGTTTATAGCGTCATGCGATCGGCTATCTCCGGTGTGAAGCAATGGGTACGATACTTCTTGTCATCCTCATCCTGATCCTGATCGGCGCGTTGCCGACCTGGCCCTACAGCAGCGGCTGGGGCTACTATCCGAGCGGCGGCATCGGACTTCTGGTCGTGATCCTCGTCGTGCTGCTGCTCGTCGGCCGTATCTGAGCCAGGCTGCGGCCGCGCTCTCAGCCCTCGGCTCTCAGGGGGCGCGGCCGCGGCGCAGCACATCGAGCCGCAGCGGCAGCTTCGTACCGAGCCACAGCGCGTGGCGCGTGTGGTCGTCGTAGGAATCGCCCGTGCGCGGATGGATCAGCACGTCGAGCCCCGCGTGGTTCAGCATCAGCCACGGCACCAGCCGCGAGAAATCCTCGACGCCGAACGCCACCTGGTACATCGACACGGTATGCGGGCCGACCGCCTCGTCGTGCCAGCTGCCGAGCACCGCCGCCGGAAAGGCCACCGCCATCCCCTCGCGCAACGTGGCGGCCGCCGGTTTCTTCTGCGGATCGTAGTAGATATGCGCGTGATAGCCCGTGATCTCGCCGATCCCGGCAAAGCTTGGCATCCCCATCTCCCTCTCGCTCATTCGGGCGGCCCCTCGGCGCCAGCACCGAGGGGCCGCTGCATCAACACGATATCGACCCAGCGGCCGAACTTGAAACCGACCGCCGGCAGCATCCCGACGTTGGCGAACCCCAATGCCCGGTGCAGCCCGATTGAGGGGACCGTTTCGCTGCCGCCGATCACCGCCACCATCTGCCGGTAGCCGAGGGCTTCGCTCTGTTGCAGCACCGCCTGCAGCAGGGCGCGCCCGATGCCGCGCCCGGTCAGCGCCGGGTCGATGTAGATCGAGTCCTCGAGCGTGAAGCGATACGCCGAGCGCGGCCGGAACAGGCTGGCGTAGCAATAGCCGGCGACGCTGCCGTCGCACTCGGCGATCAGATAGGGCAGACCGCGCCCGACGATCTCGGCCCGCCGCCGCGCCACCTCCTCGACCGCGGGCGGCACTTCCTCGAACGAGGCCAGCCCGTGCCGCACGTGGTGGCCGTAAATCGCGGCGATCGCCGCGACGTCAGTCTCGCGCGACGGCCGGATGATCGTGGCGGCGCTCATCGCTCTTCAGGTGCGGCGCCTCAGATGACGCGCACCGGCTTGCCGTCGAGAAAGCCCAGCACGTTCTCGACGATCTGCGGATAGGAGCTGCGGTAGTTCTCGTCGGTGACATAGCCGATATGCGGCGTCAGGATGACATTCGGAGCACGGCGCAACGGGTGGTCGATCGGCAGCGGCTCCTTGTCGTAGACGTCGAAGCCGGCATAGGCGAGCCGGCCCTCCTGCAGCGCCGCGATCACCGCATCGGTGTCGCAGATCGGGCCGCGCGAGGTGTTGACGAGGATCGCCGACGGCTTCATCAGCGCGATCTCGCGCGCCCCGACCAGGCCGCGGCTGCGGTCGCTGAGCACCAGATGCACCGAGAGGATGTCGGAGCGGCGGAAGAGTTCGTCCTTCTCGACCCGCTCGACGCCCTGCGCCGCTGCCTTCTCGGCCGTCAGGTTCTGGCTCCAGGCGATCGCCTGCATGCCAAAGGCGAGCCCGACCCGCGCAACGGCGCTGCCGAGCCGGCCGAGGCCCAACAGGCCCAGCGTCTTTCCCGCCACGCGGTGGCCGACCCGGGTCTGCCAGCCGCCCAGCCGCATAAAGGCATGGTCCTCGGCGATGCGGCGTGCGGCGCCCAAGATGAGGCCCCACGCCAATTCGGCAGTGTCCTCGTTGCCGCCGACCCCTGGAGCGCCAATGGGGCCGCCGGTGCCGCAGACGGTGACGCCGCGGTCCTTGAGCGCCGCCATGTCGAACGAGGCATTGCGCATGCCGGTGGTGATCAGCAGCTTCAGCTTCGGCAGGCGCTCGACGACGCGCCGCGGGAAGGCAGTGCGCTCGCGCATCGCGCAGACGATCTCGCTGTCGGCCAGTGAGCGCACGACGTCGTCCTCGTCGGCGAACGGGAAGCGCTCGACGGCAATCTCGATGCCGCGGGCCCTGACTGGCGACCAGTCCGCCATGTCGAGCGCCACGCCCTGGTAGTCGTCCAAAATGCTCAACCGCATCGCATCACCCCAAAGCCTCGTAGGATGGGTTGAGCGAAGCGAAGCCCATCGCCGTCAGCGCCGGGTGATGGGCTTCGCTGCGCTCAGCCCATCCTACACGCAACGGCGCCGGTCAGGCGAGCAATGGCGCGTAGTCGTCGAGAACGCGCAGGATCTGGTCGCGCCCCTCGTCGGGGATCTCGAGGACGGCGCGGTCGATGCCGGCGGCCTCGTATTCGCGCAAGCTCGCCTTGTCGGCCGGGGCGCGGAACACCGAGGTCGACAGCGTCTTCGGGTCGCGGCCGGCGCGCTCGGCAAACTGGTGCAGGCGCGCCAGCTGGTCCCTGACCTCGAAGCCGCGGCCGGGGCGCGGGAACCAGCCGTCGCAATATTCGACGACGCGGCGCAGCGTGTAGTCGGTCTCGCCGCCGAGGATGATCGGTGGATGCGGCCGCTGCAGCGGCTTCGGGTACGACCACACCTTGTCGAAATCGACCATCTCGCCGTGGTACTCGGCCTCCTCCTCGGTCCACAGCGCCTTCATCGCGAGGATGCGCTCGCGCATCAGCTTGAAGCAGGTGTTGTAGCGGGCGCCGTGGTTTTCCATCTCCTCGACGTTCCAGCCGCCGCCGATGCCGAAGATGAAGCGGCCGCCCGACAGCCGGTCGAGACTGGCGACCTCCTTTGCGGTGACGATCGGGTCGCGCTCGGGGATGAGGCAGATGCCGGTGCCGAGAAGCAGGTTTCTCGTGACGGCCGCCGCGAAGGACAGCGCGACGAACGGGTCGTAGGTATGGGCGTAGCGCTTGGGCAGGTCGCCGCCGGCGGGGAACGGCGTCCGCCGGCTGACCGGGATGTGGGTGTGCTCCGGCAGGAACAGCGACTCGAAGCCGCGCTCTTCGAGCGCCGCCGCCAGTTCGGCGACGTTGATGCCGTAATCGACCGGGAAATAAAAAGCGCCGATCTCCATGCTGTTCTCCTGTGGAGCTGCGTTGCCGCCTAGCCTCGCCTTGCCGATCGACGGCAGGGCCGGCGGCGTGCCGACAGCGCCAGCCGCATCGGCCTCCGCGAACGAGAAGCCGGACTCTGCACCCGCGGCGTTTGCCTCGCAAGCAACGAGAGGTCAGCGGCGAGGCTCGCCGCGCCTGAGAATGCATCCCGGCGTTTAAAGCGCTATCGTTTCAGCTCGAAAGCCGCGACAGCGGGTCCGGGAGGCATGCGACGTGCAAATTGCCCCTGGATTCCCGCTGTCGCGAGAATGACGAGTCAACTCCGAAGAATACTGCTCCGGGCGGCGATCTCATCCCCGCCCCCGACTTCTGCCATCAAAGGGGGCGGGGGTGCGCACGTCAAAATGTGATCGCCTGGTTCCTCGGCGGCGCGTTGGGCGGCGTCAGCTCCAGCGGCTGTGGATCAGGTAGGCGAGGCCGTAGCCGAGGAGGCCCGCCACCACCAGCGCAGTCAGCGGGTACTCGTTTACATTGCGCGTCAGGTATTCGCCGGCGCGGGTGCCCTGTGCGCGCAGCATGTCGGCGGTCGGCCCGAGCTGGTCGCGCGCCTGGCGGGCGAGGTCCTGTGCCGTCGTCCCCGCCTTGGCCGTCGCCGACCGCAGCTGTTCGCCGGCGTTGCGCGCGGTCTCGCTGACCTGG
>JBLMXS010000083.1:0-3664 GCA_050257895.1 Thiohalocapsa sp. | reverse complement strand
GAAAGTCGACCTCGTTGAACATCATGGTCAGGTTTGCAGCGAACCTGGGCATGGCGAATCCCCTTAATAGTCGAGTTTGAAGGCGGCCTTCAGGTCGTCGATCTGCGCGCGGCTCAGCGGTCGTGTCGGCACGCCGCGCAACAGCAGAAACAGCCTGGCGGTCTCCTCGAGTTCCTCGGTGGCATAGACCGCGGCTTCGAGCGTGGTTCCGGAGACCACCGGGCCGTGGTTGGCAAGCAGCACGGCGGTGTGCCTGCCGGCCAGCCCGCGAATGGCCGTCCCCAGCGCCGCATCGCCGGGACGGTGGTACGGGATCAGCGGGAGGCGGCCGATCTTCATCACGTAGTAGGCGGTCAGCGGCGGCAGGCAGTCGGCGCTGTCGAGTCCGTCCATGCAGGACACGGCGGCGGAATGCGTCGAGTGCAGGTGGACGATGGCGCCGGCGCCGCTGCGTTCCTCGTACATCGAGCGGTGCAGGAACGCTTCCTTCGACGGCGCATCCCCGGAGACATGGCGCCCGTCCCAGCCGAGCTTGGCGATGCGCGCCGGATCGAGCCGGCCGAGGCAGGCGTTGGTGGGCGTCAGCAACCAGCCGTCGTCGACGCGCGCGCTGATGTTGCCGCTGCTGCCGGCGGTGAGCCCGCGCTCGAATATCGAGCGGCCGAATTCGACGATTTCTTCGCGCAGCCTGCTCTCGTTCGTCATCCAAGTTTCTCCCATGCCTTCAGGAAGAAATCGGGCGTGCCGAAATTTCCGGACTTGAGGGCCAGCGCGAGCGGCTTCTCACCGCCCAACGCCACGGTCCAGGGCACTCCGGGATCGATTTCGGGGCCGATGCGCATCCCCTCGACCCCGAGCGCCTTGACTACCGCGCCGGAGGTCTCACCGCCGGCCACGATCAACCGGCCGACACCCATCGCCACCAGCCCGCAGGCGACAGCCGCCAAAGCCTCCTCCACAAGACTGCCGATTTCCTCGGCACCCAGCTGGGCCTGCGCCGCCCTGACCGACTCGGCCGTGTCCGTGGCGTAGACGAGAACAGGTCCGGCGTCGACGCGGCCCTTTGCCCAAGCCAGCGCTTCGCCGACGACATCGCGGCCGCGGGCCAGATCGAACGGGTCGACACGGAACGACGGGTGCTGTTTCCGCATCGCCTCCACCTGCCCTTGCGTCGCAATAGAGCAGCTACCCGAGACGACCGCGCGCAAGCCGCCGGCGGCGGGCAGCACCGCGGCTACCGCGCCATCGGAGAGCAGGCCGGCGGAGCGAAAGTTCTGCGGCAGGCCCAAGGCGATGCCGGAACCGGCCGTCACCAGGGGCATGTCGGCGCAGGCGGCACCGATGGCCATGAGGTCCTCGTTGGACAGCGCGTCGACCACGGCGAAATTCCAGCCTCCCTCGCGAAGCACCCCGAAGCGGGTACGAATCGCCTGCGGGCCCTGAGCCACGGTCGCGGCATCTACGAGGCCGACCTTGCCCCTTACCTGATGCTGGAGCACCCGCACCAGGTTGGCGTCGGTCATCGGCGTCAACGGATGGTGGCGCATGCCCGAATCGGAAAGCAGCACGTCGCCGACGAAAAGATGGCCCTTGTAGATGGTGCGGCCATTGGCAGGAAACGCGGGGCAGGCGATGGTAAAGGAGGTGCCCAGCGCGTGCATCAACGCCTCGGCCACCGGGCCGATGTTGCCGCGTGGAGTGGAATCGAAGGTCGAGCAGTACTTGAAATAGAACTGCCGGCAGCCGGCCTGCCGCAGCCAGTCGAGCGCGGCCAGCGATTCGGTGACGGCCTGATCCACCGGGTTGGTTCGCGACTTCAGGGCGATCACCACCGCGTCGATATCGCCGGGAATGGAACCTTGCGGCACGCCGATCATCTGCACCGTTCGCATGCCGGCCTTGACCAGCATGCCCGCCAGGTCGGTGCCGCCGGTGAAGTCGTCGGCGATGCAGCCCAGCAGTGGCTTCATGTCCGCTTTCCGGTGGGGAGCCCGATACCGGGGAAGATCTTCACCACCGCGGAATCGTCCTCCGGGCCGTGTCCTGCGGCGGAAGCCTGCAGGAACATCTGATGCGCAGTCGAGGCGAGCGGCAACGGGAAGACGCTCTTCCTGGCGTAGTCGAGGACGATGCCAAGGTCCTTGACGAAGATGTTCACAGCGGAGAGCGGCGTGTAGTCGCCGGCAAGGATGTGGGGTACGCGGTTCTGGAACATCCAGGAACTGCCGGCGCTGTTGGCGATCACTTCATAGACCTGTTCGGGATCGGCGCCCGCACGGATCGCCAGCGCCATGGCCTCGCCGGCGGCGGCGATATGGACCCCGGCCAGCAGCTGGTTGACCATCTTGACCACCGAGCCCGGACCGGGTTCGTCGCCGAGGCGATAGACCTTGGCGGCGATGGCCTTGAGCACACCCTCGCACCGGGCGAATGCTTCGGGCGCGCCCGAGGCCATGATGGTCATGTCTCCGGTGGCCGCCTTGGCGGCGCCCCCGGAGACCGGGCCGTCGATCATCAGCAGGCCCATGTCGCCGAGACGCTTGCCGAGGGCACGCGCGAATTCGGGAGACACCGTGGCGCTGGCGATGACCACGGATCCGCGGGCCAGGTTGGCGGCCGCGCCATCCCGGCCGAACAACACCGTTTCGGTCTGGTCGGCATTGATGACCAGCACTACCACGGCATCGACTTTCTTCGCCAAGGCAGCCGACGAATCGGCCGCATGACCGCCGGCGGCGACGACTTTTTCGACCGCCTCCCGCCGTATGTCAAAGGCGTGCACCTCGAACCCGCCGCGCAACAGCGATTTCGCGACCCCCATGCCCATGGCGCCCAGGCCGATCACGCCGACGCTGCGGATATCCCTGCTCATCGCTCCCCCCGGTGTTGGTGTCAGATCGTTCGCCTGCCCTCCAACAGGCCGCGAGCCAGCTCCCCGCCCTCGGCCTGCCAGAACGCCCTGTCGGCGGCGCTCACCCGGCGCACCGCGTGTTCCATATGCGCTGCCGCCGCCCTGCGCGCCCGCGCCTCGTCGCCCGCGGCAATGGCATCGACGATCCTCTCGTGCTCGGCCTGCACCTGGCGAGCAAAGTCGGCCCGGCGCGCCTCGTTGGCCCGAGTGACACGCACCGCCTGGCGGATCTGTTCGGCATAGCTTTCGACGAGCTGTACCCAGTACGGGTTGCCCGTGGCGCGTGCGATGGCGTGGTGAAAGCGCACGTCCTCCTCGACGCCATCGGATCCCCTCTCGGTCGCCCGCGTGATTGCGGCGAGCGCGTTGCGGATGTCGGCGAGGTGTTCATCCGTGCGCCGCGCGGCGGCGTGCGCCGCCGCCGCAGCCTCGACGCCGCGCCGCACTTCGAGGATGTTGAGCAGCGATTCCATCGACCGCAGCGTCAGCGCGTCGGGCGCAGCGGATGCGCGCGGCACGCCGCCGAGCACGAAAGCCCCGATGCCGTGGCGCGTGGCAATCGCGCCCTCCGCACGAAGACTCGCCATCGCCTCGCGGATCACCGTCCGGCTGACGCCGAAGTGCCTCGAGAGCGCGTCCTCCGATGGCAGGCGCGCTCCCGCCGGAAGTTCCCCGTCGCGGATCTTCCCGGCCAGCCTCTCGGCGACGCGCGAAGAGAGACGGATGGAGCCGCCGGCTTCGGACAGGAAATGA
>JBLMXS010000082.1:0-4381 GCA_050257895.1 Thiohalocapsa sp. | reverse complement strand
CCACCCGCAATCGGTCGACGGCCAACTCGCGGCTGCCGACGCCGCGCTGACGGCGCAGTTGTGGGGCGAGGCGCGGCATCACCTCGAGCGCGCCGCCGCAACGGCGCCGCAACCTTCGCGCCGGCTCTGCCAATTGATGGCGCGGCTCGAGGATGGGGAGAAGGGCAACGCGGCCGCCGCCCGCCTGTGGCTCGACCGCGCCTTGGCGGCGCCGCCCGCCGCCTGCTACGTCTGCGCCCGCTGCGGCGGCAGCGACGCGCAATGGCAGCCGCTGTGCCGCCATTGCGGCGCCTTCGACACGCTCGCCTGGCGCCCGGCCCCGTCCGCCGGTGCGATTGTGCCGCCGGCATCGGCGACAGCGCCGGGGGCGGAGCTCCCCAGCGCCTTGATGCCGCCCGGCGCGGCACAGCCCGCGCCCGGCGTCCCCCAATCCGCTGTCCCCCAATCCGCCGTCCCGCAATCCTCGGTGGTTGGCGCGAGCGGCTTGGCCTCGCCGGCACAATCGGATATTTAGGCGCGGACAGCCGAGAGCCGGCTGCGGGATCGCCCCGATAGCTCAGCGGTAGAGCAACCGCTTCGTAAGCGGTAGGTCGTCTGTTCGAATCAGACTCGGGGCACCAGTTTGGCCGGCGCGACAGGCTGCTGGTCCGTTACCTCCTCCGCACAGCAGACGGCGATGCCTGGTGACAGGCTGGCTCAGCCCCCGGGTTTCGCGACGCGATGTTGCGTGCAAATCGGGTACTGCCTCAGTTGGGGGCAATACCGGAAATCCTGGTGTTCGGCGCGTCAAACGATATAAAGTATCATTTACCGACGAATTATTTCCTGCCGCCGCTGCTTCTTCGACTGCGGAACCACCCATGATCGAACCGAGCCTGCCCGCTCTCGTCAATGCCGAAGCACTCTGCCGGCAATCCGGCGCCCGGCTGACGCCGCTGCGCCGGCAGGTGTTTCTGCTCCTGCTGCAGGCGAACAGACCGATCACCGCCTACGAATTGCTCGACCAGCTGCGGGCGGAGCGATCTGCGACCGCCGCCGCGATCTATCGCAGTCTCGATTTCCTCGTCGCTCACGGGCTGGTCCACCGGCTGGAATCGCGGAAGGCGTTTGTCGCCTGTGCCTACCCGAACCATCCGCATGTCAGCCAATTCCTGATCTGCCGTCGCTGCGGCAGCACGGTCGAGATCGAAGATGAACGCATCGCGTCGGTCGTCGGCGAGTTGAGCCACCGCCTCGGCTTCGAGGTGGAGGCGGAAATGCTCGAAGTCTCCGGTTCCTGCTCGAAATGCCGAGAGGCCGCACCGCAGGAAGCGGTCCGTTGCTGAGGCAGTTTCGCCCCGCCGCAGGGCTTGCGCTCATGCGCGGAATTGTCTTGGGCGGGCTTATGGCTCTGCTCGCCATGATATCGGCCGCTCGCGCCGAGCCGATCAAAATAGTCGCTGCCGAGAACTTCTATGGTGACATCGCCCAGCAGATCGGTGGCGCTGCCGTCCACGTGACGAGCGTCCTCAGCAACCCCGATCAGGACCCGCATTTGTTTGAGGCGAGCCCGTCGGTCGCCAGGAATCTGTCCGCCGCGCGGATCGTCATCTACAACGGCATCGATTACGACCCTTGGATGGAAAAGCTCCTCGGAGCTGCCCGCTCCGCCAATCGCAAGGTCGTCGTCGTCGCAGATCTGATCGGGAGGAAGACCGGCGACAACCCGCATATCTGGTACGATCCCGCGACGATGTTGGCGCTGGCGAACGCGCTTTCTGCGACGTTGACGTCGCAAGATCCTGCCCATAAAGCGGAGAACGCGCAGCGCCTGGCGGATTTCGCGGCCTCGCTGAAGCCGATCGAGACCAAGATCGCGGCCGTGCGAGCGCGTTACGCGGGCGTCGATGTCACGGCAACCGAACCCGTGTTCGGCTACATGTTGGACGCCCTCGGGCTGCGGGTAAGGAACCACGCCTTCCAGCTCGCGGTCATGAACAACACCGAGCCGAGCGCTTCCGATGTCGCCGCGTTCGAGCACGACCTCAAGACGCATCGGGTCAAATTGTTGATCTACAATAGCCAAGCCAGCGACCCGATCGCCAAACGCATGCAGGCGATTGCCGCGCAGTCGGGCGTTCCGGTCGTCGGAGCCAGCGAGACGGAGCCCGCCGGCAAGGACTATCAGGCCTGGATGACCAGCGAACTCGACGCCGTCGAGCAGGCGCTTCGCAAGCAAGCTCCGTGAACGCTGTCGAATTCCATGATGTCGCCGTGCGCCTGGGCGGCCGCGACGTACTGAGCGCGGTCAGCCTTGAGATCGCGAGAGGCGAGTTCATCGGCGTTCTCGGGCCGAACGGCGCCGGCAAGACGACATTGATGCGCGCCATCCTCGGCCTGGTGCCGGCAACCCGCGGCGTCATTCGGGTCTTGGGCCGACCGGTTGCGCGCGGCAACCGCGCCGTCGGCTACATGCCGCAGGTGCGCAGCACGACCGGTCATTTGCGGTTGAGCGGTTGGGATTTCGTCGCCAGCGCGGTCGATGGTCACCGCATCGGCGTGCCGTTTGCGGGAAAGGCGGCGCGCGCCGAAATCGGTCGCGTTCTCGATCTGGTCGGCGCCACCGAGCTGGCGCGACGGCCGTTGAGCGAGCTATCGGGCGGCGAGCGTCAGCGGCTGCTGTTGGCGGAGGCGCTGATCGGCCGCCCGCAGCTGCTGCTGCTGGACGAGCCGATGGCCAATCTCGACCCGCATTTCCAGGCCGACGCCGTGGCCTTGGCGAAGTCGCTGCAAACCGGACTCGGCATGACGATCCTGTTCAGCGCGCACGAGCTGAACCCGCTGCTCGGCGCGCTCGACCGCGTGCTCTATCTCGGACGCGGCCGGGCGGCGCTCGGCACCGTCGACGAGGTCATCACCGCCCCGGTGCTGTCGCGTCTTTACGGCGCCGAGATCGAAGTCATTCGCCTGGAGGACCGCATCTTCGTCATGTCCGGCGCTCACGATGTCGAGCATGACGCGCATCGTCACGACCACGAATCCGCGCGCACGCCTGCGATGCTGGGGATGTCGCCGCGCAATGCTTGAGTACGATTTCATGCGGAATGCCTTTGCGGCGTCGGCGATTGTCGCGGTCGTCGCGGGGCTGGTCGGATATTTTCTGGTGTTGCGTGGCCAGACCTTTGCCGGGCACGCGCTGGCCCATGTCGGCTTCACCGGCGCCACGGGTGCCGTTCTTGTCGGGGTGCCGGCGCTTTGGGGGCTGGTCGCGTTGACGGTGGCCGCAGGAATCGGCATGGGCGCGACCGGCGAACGGCTGGCTCAGCGCGATGTCGCCATCGGCATCATTCTGGCGCTTTCGCTTGGTGTCGGCCTGTTGTTCCTGCATTTCTTCACGGCCTACGCCACCCAGGCGACGGCGTTGCTGTTCGGCAACGTGCTCGCCGTCGATGTCCCGACGGTATGGACGCTGCTGGGCCTCGGTGTCGTCAGCGTGGTGATGCTTGCCACGATCTCGCGACCGCTCCTGTTCGCGAGCCTGCAGCCGGAACTGGCCGAGGCGAAAGGCGTGTCGCTCCGCCTCTATTCGGTGCTGTTTGCCGCCATCGTGGCATTGGCGACCGCCGAGTGCGTGCAGATCGTCGGCGTGCTGCTGGTCTTTGCCTTGATGGTCGGCCCGGCAGCGGCCGCGCAGCAGCTCGTGACCCGGGTTGCGACGGGGGTCTTGCTCTCCGCCGGACTTGCACTTCTGGACGCCTGGGCGGGGATTACGCTGGCTTTTTACACCGATTGGCCCAGCAGTTTCTGGATCACCGCCTTGAGCGCCGCGGTCTATTTCGTGACAGTCGCGTCGCGCGCCGGTCTCGCCCGCCGGCGGAGCAGACCGCGCGCGGCCTCCGCTTAGACCAGCTGCGCGTCGTCAGCGTGCTAGCGCGAAGCGGATCGTCACCGACACCTCGATATCGCTGGCGCTCATATCCGCCGGGAAGGGGGGCAGCGTGGCGCCCCGCATCATCTGCTCGATCGCGGCGTCGAGATCGGGATAGCCGGTACTGCGCACCACCGCGTAGTTCAGCACCCGGCCGGAGCGCTCGACATGAAAGCGCAGCACCGCCTGGCCGGCTTCACCGCGTTCGCGGGCGCTTTCGGGGTAGCGCTTGTGGCTTTCGAGCCAGGCCCCGAGCGCGGCGCGATAGCCGGCGCTGACCACCGGGCCCGGCGGCGCTGCGGCGGGCGGCGCTGGCGCCGGGCGTGGGATCGCGGCTGTCTGTACCGGCGGCTGCGGTGGCGCCGGCATCGGCGGCCGGTAAGGCACCGCCGGCGGGGGAACCGGCTCGCGCAGTCGGTAGGGGATCGGCCGCGGCTCCGGCCGCCGCCGATGCACCGGCGGCGGTCGCGTCGC
>JBLMXS010000081.1:0-3200 GCA_050257895.1 Thiohalocapsa sp. | reverse complement strand
CTGCGGGCAGCGCCGCTCCGGCCGGCGAGGCCCCCGTCGCGCCCGCCGCCGGCGGCGCGTCGCGGATGTTCGTCCTCGCGGGGTGCAGCCAGAAGGGGGGCGCCGGCAAGACGACGCTCGCCGCCCATCTCGCGGTGCGCGCCGGCGCCGCCGGGGATGGGCCGGCGGTGCTGATCGACACCGATCCGCAGGGCTCGCTCGGCGAATGGTGGGCGGCGCGGCGCAACGACACGCCGGCGCTGGCGACCGTCAAGCTCGACGAGCTGGCAACCAACCTGGCGGAGCTGCGCCGCTACGGTGCCGCAATCGCGGTCATCGACACGCCGCCGGCGCTGACGACCTCGATCGAGCAGGTGATCGCGGTCGCCGACCTGGTGCTGATCCCGGCGCGGCCGAGCCCGCATGACCTGCGCGCCGTCGGCGCCACGGTCGAGATGGCGCGCAAGGCGGGCAAGCCCTTCCTGTTTGTCGTCAACGGCGCCGCGCCGCGCGCCAGCATCACGGCGCAGGCCGTCGCCGCGCTGTCCGAGCACGGCCGCGTCGTGCCGGTCATCCTGTACCAGCGGACTGACTACGCGGCATCGATGATCGATGGGCGCACCGTCACGGAAACCGCCGCTTCCGGGCGCTCGGCACAGGAAATTAATGATTTGTGGCAATACATCCACGAGCAGATCGGCATGCGGATAGCGGCATAGGGCGACAATGGCATTCGCAAAGCTTTCGGGCGCTCTGCTCGCCCGCAAGGACGGGCGGGCGGCGCCGACCCTTGCCGAGCTGGTTTCAGTCCCGACCACGGCGCGCGGCGCCGCCGCATCGCCGTCGGCCGCCCAGTCACCGAGCACCCACTCACCCACCACGCAGTCACCGGCCGCGCCATCACCCCGGCCCCGTCCAGCGGCGCAAGCGGGCCACGTCTCCAGCGCCGAGGACGAACAGAGGCTGGCCGAACGGCTGAAGGCCTTGAAGCTGCAGGCTTTTATCACCGAGCATGACCGGTTGGCGCGGGAATGCGAGGCCGAAGGCCTTGACCATTCGCAATACCTGCTGCGCCTCGCCGAACTCGAATTGAGCGAACGCAAACGGCGCACGATCGAGCGCCGCATCAAGGCGGCGCGCTTCCCGGCCGTCAAAAGCCTGGACGAGTTCGACTTCGCCGCGATCCCGTCGCTGAACAAGGAGCTGGTTTTGCAGCTGGCGAGCGGCGACTACATCGCGCGCCGCGAGAACATTGTCATCCTCGGCAATGGCGGCACCGGCAAGACCCATATCGCGCTCGGCCTCGGGCTGGCGGCGTGCCGACAGGAATTGTCGGTCGGCTTCGTCAACGCCAGTTTGCTGGCGCACCAGCTGCTCGACATTCGCGACGAATGGCGGATGTTGCGCCTGCAGCAGCGCCTGGCGGCCTACAAGGTGCTGATCATCGACGAACTCGGCTACGCGCCGCTGGCGGGCGCCGGCGCCGGGCTCGTGTTCGAGACCGTCAGCCAGCGCCACGAGCGCGGCTCGACGATCATCACCAGTAATCTGCCGTTCGAGAAATGGGCCGACATCTTCGGCACCGCGGAATTGGCCAACGCCGTCGTCGAGCGGCTGACCCACCGCGTCCATATGATCGAGATGCACGGCGAAAGATACCGCCATGGGCGAGCCGACCGAGGGCGCTAACGGCGCTTATTAAAGACCAGCCGGTAAAGACCGGCTGGATTTCCCGACGGGCTCATTCCCGGCATACTGCGCTCCGGCACCCTCCCCAAAGGAATGCGACAGCGATGGATCTCGGGCTCAAGGGCAAGAAGGCGCTGGTCACCGGCGGTACCCGCGGCATCGGCCGCGCCATTGCGACGTTGCTCGCGGCCGAGGGCTGCGACGTCGGGATCTGCGCCCGCAATCGGGCCGGGGTCGACGAGACGGTGACGGCGCTGCAGCAAGCCGGCGTCCAAGCCGGCATCAGGGCGACCGGTGGCGTGGTCGACGTTGCCGATCTGCCGGCCTTGCGCGGCTGGATCGGCGAGGCGGCGGCAGCGCTCGGCGGCCTCGACATCTTCATCGCCAATGTCAGCGCACTGGCGCAGGGCATGGACGAAGCGGCCTGGCGGCGCGGCTTCGAGATCGACGTCTTGGCAACCGTGTTCGGGATCGAGGCGGCCTTGCCGCTGCTGGAGCAGTCGAGGGCAGGCTCGATCGTCGTCGTCGGTAGCACCGCGATGGCCGAAATCTACGGCCCGACCCGCTCCTACGCCGCGGTCAAGGCGGCGATCCTGCCCTACGTCAAGGGGTTGGCGCGCAATCTCGCGGCAAAGAACATCCGCGCCAACGCCGTCTCGCCCGGCAACGTCTACTTCAAAGGCGGCGTGTGGAACATCGTCGAGGAGCGCAACCCGGAGACGTTTGCCGCGATGCTGGCGCGGAACCCAACGGGCCGCATGGGCACCCCGGAGGAAGTCGCCAACGCGGTGGTGTTCCTCGCCAGCCCGCGCGCCAGCTTCATCACCGGCACCAACCTGATCGTCGACGGCGCCCTGACGCAGCGCGTGCAGTATTAGCGCCGACGCCAATCGGGTCGAACGGAGAGGCCGCGGGCGTCGCCGATCGCAGTAATATCAGTAATAGAGGAACGTGTTGCGGAAGTAGCGGGCGCAGACCTGCCGCAGGCGGAGCACTATCTTTACCGGGCGACGCGGCTTGCCGTCGGCCAATTGCACGGAAACAGCAATGCCTTTCAGCGCCTCTCCGTAATAGGGCGAGAAGCGGCTGACCTCGGGCACAGCAACCACCCCGGCGGCGACGCCGCGCGGCAACTGCGACAGCACCGTCACCTCGACCCGGCCGATGCTGTCGGTCGCGACAAAGCTGCGCAGCTCGTCACCATCCGCATCGACGACATCGCCGGGCCCGAGCGTAATGTCGGCGCTGCGCATCGGGTTGAGCGGGTTGAATTCGTCGCAGGCGGCAGCCCGTGCCGTTCCACCGCCCCCGCCGGCGAACAGAGCCGCACAAAGCGCCAGCGCCGCCGTCCACCGCTGCTGCATCACCCCTCCCCGGTCTGCCCCTATCTGCTGTCGCATTGATAAATCGCGGTGTCGAGGCCCGGATCGACGAGGCGCGGCACCCGCTCGTAGCGGGCACAGTACTCCCTGGCGAGCGGCAGCGTCGTCCCGACGTCGCCGGAATAGCGGACCTCTACCGATGTCGCATCG
>JBLMXS010000080.1:0-4977 GCA_050257895.1 Thiohalocapsa sp. | reverse complement strand
CGGTCTGGCCGAATGGGGTCAGCGAGCACAAGATCAGGCTCGGGTTCGCTGCGCTTAATGGTTCGTAGCCGCAGCCGATGGAAGCGAGGTGACCCGGCCGAAATGTCTCTAGGATGACGTCGGCGGTCGCTGCCAGGCGGTGGAACAGGCCGCGCCCGTCGGCGGTGTCGAGGCCGAGCGTCACGCCGCGTTTCGAGGTGTTGTAGTACCAGAACGACAGGCTGCGCTCCGGGTCCGGGATATCATCCAGAAACGGCCCGAGATGGCGGCACGCCTCACCACCCGGCGGTTCGATCTTGACGACGTCGGCGCCGAGATCGGCGAGCAGCTTGCCGCAGAACTGCCCGCTCTCATTCGCCAGCTCCAAGACCCGAACCCCAGTCAACGGGCCGGGCGGTGGCGCCGCCTCAGTCATCGCAGCATCTCCTCTTGATAGGGGAAGCGCGGACGAGCCACGGGCCAGAAGGTGCCGTCGTCAAACCCGGCGCGCAGTTCCGCATGGCTGTACCCCAGCAGACCTTCGACGATCTCGCGCGTGTGCTGCCCGATCATCGGGCTCGGCAGCGAATTGGTGGCCGGTGTCGCCGACATCTTGAACGGGGCGTTCTGCACCTTGTATCGCCCGAGCGCGGGATGCTGAATTTCGAGAAACATTTCGCGGTGGCGCAATTGCGGGTCGCGCTCGACCCGGTCCTCGGCGCTTTGCACCGGCATTGCGCGCACGCCTGCGGCCTGACAGCGCTCGGTCACCTCGTATTTGCTGAGTGTTTTTGTCCACGCCTCGATGCCCGCATCCAGGTCCTCCTGATGCGCCAGCCGGCCGGCGACGGTGGCGAATTTTTCCGCGCCCGCCCATTCCGGCATATCCATAACCCGCACCAGGCGGCGCCACTCCTCATCCGAATGGCAGACGATCACGCACCAGTCATTGTAGCCGCCGGGGTTCGTGCGGTAGGCGTTGTGCGGCGCCACTGTCGGGCCGCGGCAGTTGCTGACGAGCGGCGTCCCCGGCCAATGCGCCCGGTTACCGGGCGGAAACCCCGGCCGGCGCGAGCCGCGGCCATTTACCGTCAAGTCGAGCAGCGCCGGCCCGACCAGCGGCACGCTCGCCACCATCTGCGACAGGTCGATATGCTGGCCCTTCCCGGTCATGTTGCGGTGGTAGAGGCCGCTAAGCGCGCACATCGCGCCGTACATGCCGCCGGTGTCGTCCATGTAGGACCAGCCCCAGCCGGCCGGCGGCGCGTCCGGCAGCCCGGACAAATGGGTCAGCCCCGACACGGCCTGCGCGACCGGGCCGAAGGTCGTGTAATGGTGATGCCGTCCGGTATGGCCATACCCGGACATCGAGACATAGATGATGTCCGGCTTGATGCGGCATTGCTCGTCGTAGCCGAGACCCCAGTTACGCAGCACGCGCGAGCTGAAGTTCTCGATCACGATGTCGGAGACCGCGATCAGCCGCTTGACGATATCCAGGCCCTTGGGCGTCCGGACATTGAGGCTGAGGCTCTTTTTGTTGACGTTGGTATCGTTGAAATTGCCCGAGGTGTTGAGGTTCGTCTCGAGATGCTGTGGTGTTGTCGAGCTCGGCAGGCGGCCGCGCTCGCTCTCCGGCCACTCGATCTTGATGATTTCGGCGCCGAGGGCGCCCAGCCAGCGGGTCGCCCACGGTCCCGCGCGGACCCAACTGAAATCGACGACGCGGATACCTGCCAGGGCCTGCATTGGTGACGGTGCCTTTTCTGATCGCGGCGACAGCGCATCCTATACCACCGAGATATCCGCCCGATGATTGACGCGTGGGGCCGGGCCTGAGTTAATCTGCCGAGCAAGCTCGATATCGAGGAGGCCATCATGCCGCTGGATGCCGCTGTTGCCCCGAAAAACCTCACCTCGACCCTCCATTACCTGGAGCGCAGCGCCGAGAGGCCGGCGCGCTATCGCATCGAGCCGCCGCCCGGCGTGCCAAAATGGAACGGTATCGACGATCCGCGCGAGGTCAGGATCGAGGATGCGCGCGGGCGCGAGGCCGAGTTCACCCTCGATCGCAACGGCTTCGCGCTGCTGAAGGCGCCGACGGCCGTCGCCGACTTCTATTCCGAGGACGAGATCAGGCGCGTCTATTACCCCGAGGTCGAGCGCCTGCTGCGCGACCACCTAGGCGCCAGCCGCGTCCACGTGTTCGATCACAACGTCCGCAACGCGACGCGGCCTGGCATGGCAGTGCCGTCGCGCCAGGTGCACAACGACCACACGGTCAATTCGGCGCCGCGCCGGGTGCACGACCATCTCGGCGCCGAGGCCGAGGAGTTGCTCAAGGGCCGCTTCGGCATCGTCAATGTGTGGCGGCCGATCCGCGGGCCGGTGCTCGACTCGCCGCTGGCGCTGTGCGATGCCCGCAGCTTCACCGACGACGATCTGATCGCCAGCGATCTCGTCTACGCGCATGTCCGCGGCGAGACCTCGCGCGTCGCGTACAACCCCGCCCACCGCTGGTATTATTTCTCGGAGCAGCAGACCGACGAGGTGCTGCTGATCCGGGTGCACGACAGCGCCAATGACGGCCGGGCGCGGCTGTCGTTCCACACCTCGTTCGAGAACCCGCTGACTCCGGGCGCGCCGCCGCGCGAGAGCATCGAAGTGCGCACGCTGGTGTTCTTCCCGCCGGCGGCGTGACCGCCGCCGCGGCTGGGCAGGAGTACAGGCGCATGGCCGACCGTTCGATGAAGGAAAAGCTGGCCGCGGGCGAGCTCGTGCTGTGCATGAACCTGCGGCTGGCGCGATCGGTCGACATCGCGATGGTCGCGAAGGCCGGTGGCTATGACGCGCTCTATGTCGACATGCAGCACGCGCCCTATTCGATCGAGACGACGGCGACGATCTGCGCCGCCGCACTCGGCATCGGCATCACGCCGCTGGTGCGGGTGCCGAACCACGAGGCGCAGTGGATGAGCCGGGTGCTGGACGGCGGCGCGCAGGGGGTGATCCTGCCCGACGTCAACACGCGCGCCGAGGCCGAGGCGATCGTCAGCGCCTGCCGCTTTCCCCCGCTCGGCAAGCGCTCGGTGATGGGCCTCGGGCCGGCGCTGGGCTATCAGGCAGTGCCGCTCGCCGAGCTGAACCCGAAGCTCAACGCCGAGACGGCCGTCATCGTCATGCTCGAGACCCCGGAGGGGATCGAGAATTGCGAGGCGATCGCCGCCGTCGACGGGCTCGACGTGCTGCTGATCGGCTCGGGCGATCTGACGACCAATCTCGGCATTCCGGGACAGGTCGATCATCCGCGCCTGCGCGCCGCCTATGAACGGGTCGCCGCCGCCTGCAAACAGCACAGAAAGGTGCTGGGTGTCGGCGGCATCCGCCACAACACCGGCTTGCAAGGCGATCTGGTCCGGCTTGGCGCGCGCTTCGTGATCGCCGGCACCGACACCAATTACGTGTTGGCCGGAGCGCGTCAGGACACCGCCGCGCTGCGCGCGATCAAGCTCGACTGATCTTACTGGGCGGCGCTCTGCAGTCGCGGCTTTCGGGCCGGCAGGAAGCGGTCAAGCACCCGGCCCGGGCCCTTCGCAAGCCTCGCATAATCCTTGCCGTCGAAGACACGGACGCCGTTGACGAAGACGCCGTGCACCCCGTGTGGGTCGCGGATCGTGCGAGGACCGCCACCGGGCAGGTCGGCGACCCGGCGCAGTTTCGAGATGCCGACTTCGGCGGGGTCGAACAGCAGCAGATCGGCGCAGGCACCGACGGCGATGCGGCCGCGGTCGGGAATGCCGTAGAGCGAGGCCTGATGGCTGGTCAGTCGGCGCACCCCTTCGGGCAAGTCGAAGGCGCCGCGCTCGCGCACCCAATGCCCGAGGAAATAGAGACCGAACCCGGCATCGCACAGGTAGACCAGATGCGCGCCGGCGTCCGACAAGGCGATGACACCGGCGTCGTGCTTGACCAGCGGCTCGACGCCGTCGTCGACGGCGTTGAAGAAGCGGCCGATCAGCCCGGTGTCGAGGTTTTCCTCAAGCCCGAGGTCGAGCAGGACGTCGAGCGGGTCGCGCCCGCTCTCACGGGCGATGTCGGCGATCGTGCGGTCAGTCAGGCGGGCGTTGTCGGGCCTGACGGGCGCCGCGACGATCACCCGCTCCCAGTTGCCCTGGAACACCGTACCCGGCTTCGGGGTGCGCAGGTCGGCGCGGAACCGCTCGCGGAAGCCCGGGTCGCGAAACACCGCCTTCAGCTGCTCGCGGTCATAGGCCTTGATCGGATCGAAAGCCGGGTGGCTGTAGAACGGATAGGCGCTCGCCAGTGTGAAATCGAATGACAGCGGCTGGCAGGTGATCTGGATGTAGAGCTCGTTGCCGCGCCGCTGGGCCGCGGCACAGGCGTCGAAGACCCCCAGCGCCCGCTCGGGATACTGCTCGTTGTAGAGCGCGACGGCGGTGCTCATGAAGATGCGCCTTCCGTGGCGGGCGGCGATCTCCTCCATCCGATCCGGCATGATCGGTCCCGAGGAAATTTCGACGACCCCGCGAGCGGGGCCGCCCATCGCGCCGACCAGCGCATCGAATTCCGAAATGTCGCTGATCGTCGACGGCATCGGCACGCCGCCCCAGCCGGAGTGGTTCAGCGAATAGGAAGCGCCGAGACCGATGGCTCCCTGGTCCATCGCTTCGCCGACCAGTCGCTGCATCTCCGCCAGCTCGGCGGGGGTCGGTTCCTTTCGCACGGAAGAGTCTTCGCCCATCACCGCGGTGCGCACCGCCGAATGGCCGACGAGCACACCGAGGTTCATGTAGGGGCCGCGGCCGCGCAGCATGGCCATGTATTCGGCGAAGGACTGGAAACGCCAGTCGATCCCAGCGCGCAGCGCGTCGATGTCCATCCCCTCGACGACGGCGAGATTGCGCATGATCAGGTCGCGCAGCGGCGGCGGGCTCGGCACGATCCCGAAGCCGCAATTGCCCATCACCGCCGTCGTGA
>JBLMXS010000079.1:0-10669 GCA_050257895.1 Thiohalocapsa sp. | reverse complement strand
GCGCATCGACCCGCGCGCAATAGAGCCACACCACCTCGTCGAGGCTGCCGACCGCGGGCAAGACGCACTGGATCGGCACCAGCTGGCCGATCAGCTCGAGGTTGGCTTCCTCGCGGGTTTCGCGGCGTGCCACCTCCTCCGGCGTCTCGCCGGAGTCGATCAGCCCCGCCACGACCTCGGTCTGCCAAGGCGAGCGGCCGCCATAGAGCGGCGCGATGCGAAACTGCTCGATCAACACGACGCTGTCGCGGTCGGGGTCGTACAGCACGACGGCGACCGCGTCGCCGCGGCGCACGATGTCGTACACCTTCTCCTCGCTCCAGGCGCCGTCGAAGCGGCGATGCCGGAAACGCACGACATCGACCCCGAGATGGCGGCTGAAGCCGCCCTCGGCCGCCAGGACCTCGAGATCGGGGTGTGACGGCGGCGTGCTGAGGGGCGGTTTGGCTGGCATCGGCACTCCGGCTAGAGACGGACGGCGCAGGACAGGGCAGGGCGCTTCAGGAGAGGACGGGCATCTCGAGCACCGCCTTGGGCGTCGCCGATTCGATCTCGACGACCCACAAATCGGGGTCGCGGCCGCGCTGGCGGGCGATATAGGCGTCGGCCTCGGCCTCCGCCACCGGATCGGCGCCGGTGGCGCGCAGCCACGCCAGCGCACCGTCCGCCGTCCGGGTTTGCGCCAGGACGACGCAGCCACCGTCGCGGGCGGCGAATTTCAAGAGGATGGCGCCGGCGTCGGGGTCGCCGCGTGCGACGACCGCGGCACCGATCGCGCCGAGGTCGCAAAGCCGGATCAGCGCCTTCACCCAGATCGCGCTCTTCAGCCGGGCTTCCATGTGACCGCAGCCTCGCCGGTTACAGCCGGGTCAACGTCTCGATGCCGGCGATGTCCTGGTCGCGATGGATCACCACCAGGTCGCGGTCGTCGAGCAGCACGTAGGTGCTGGCGCCCTCGCCGCAGGTCACCTCGGCGACCGGGTATTCCGGCTGCACCAGGAGGCGCGCCAGCCGGTTGCGCACATCCGGCTGGCTGGGCGCCAAGCCGAGCAGCGACTCGCGGGTTTTGCGGGCATAGCTGAAGTGAAAGGCGCCGGAGCACGATGCGGCGCCCATTGGCGTCGGCTCCTCCCCCGGCGAATGGATGACGACCGTGTCGGGGCGGAATGCGATCTGGGCGTGCTCGGGCGTCGTCCAGGCGCCGGCAAACGGATTGACGGGCGGCGGCGGTGGCGCGATCGCGCACGCGGCCGGCAACGCCATAAGCGCGACAAGCGCGAGGCGACGGCAAGAACTGGCGGGGAAGGATCTCATGGTCGTGCCGATCTGTGGCCCCGGTCGGGACGCGGACAAACTGTCACCCGCGGGCGTCGCGCGCAATCGGGTCGCACGGCTCATCGCGGTGTTGCTCGGCGATCACCCCAGACTCAGCGTTACAGCCGCTGGAGCGTGCCGGCGAGCCAAAGCTGGCGTGCCAATCCGCGCTGGATCTTGCCGCTCGTCGTCTTGGGCAATGTCCCCGGCCGCAGCAGGACGATGTCGAAGGGTGCGATCTCGTGCTCGCGCACGACCGCCTCGCGGATCGACGCGATGATCTCGTCGGGCGCGATGCGATGACGCTGCGTGCGCTCGACTTCCTGCACGACGACCAGCCGCTCGGCGGCATCGCCGCCCTCGCCGCCGATCGCGAAGGCCGCCCCGCCATGCCGTCGCAGGGCCGGATGCGCGCGCTCCACGGTGTCCTCGATGTCCTGCGGATAATGGTTGGCGCCGCGGATGATCACGACCTCCTTGCGGCGGCCGGTAACGAACAATTCGCCATCGGCGTCGAGAAAGCCGAGATCACCGCTGCGCAGCCAGCGCGCTTCCGCCTCGCCGGCGATCTCGGCGCCGAACGCTTCCTCGGTCGCCGCCGGGTTCTGCCAGTAGCCGCGCGCGACATTGGGGCCGGCGATCCAGATCTCGCCGACCTCGTCGGCGGCAAGCCGGCAGCGGCTGTCGGGATCGACGATGGCAATCCGCTCCCCTGCTAATTCCCGGCCGCATCCGACAGCGGTCTGTTGATCGGCCTCGTCGCGCGGCGTCAGGACAAGGCCGCGCTGCAGCCCGGCGCGGCTGAGCTGCCGCAGCACCGGCCCCGTCCCGCGGCGGCCGGCGGCGACCAGCACGGTCGCTTCCGCCATGCCGTAGGCGGGATAGAGCGCCGCGGGGGCAAAGCCATGAGGGGAAAAGCTTTTGGCAAAGCGGCGCAGCGTCGCGGCGCGCACCGGCTCGGCGCCGTTCAAGGCGAGGCGCCAGCTGGACAGGTCGACGCCGTGCATCTGCTCCGGACGGTAGCGCTCGACGCACAAATCGAAGCCGAAATCGGGCGACGTCGCGACCTCGGCGCGGAAATCGCTGATGGCGCGCAGCCACAGGAGCGGCCGCTGCATGAAGGCGGCGGGCGGCAGCAACACGCACAGCGATCCGACATAGAGCGACTGCAGCACGTTTATCACGAGGCCCATGTCGTGATAGAGCGGCACCCAGCTGACAATGGTCGACTGCCTGGTGTTGCCGAACGCTGCCTTGATCATCGCCAGATTGGCGAGGAGGTTGGCGTGGCTGACCATCACCCCCTTCGGGGACGCGGTCGAACCCGAGGTGTATTGCAAGAGCGCGATATGATCGGGCGCGGGGGGCGGCGGCGGCAGCTCGGCCGATGGCGCCTGCTCGGCCGCGTCCGCCGCCAGCCAGGCGAGCCGGTGGGCGGCGGGGCGGCCGACGAGGTCGCCCCTTCCGTCATCGATCAGCGACCTCAGGCTGAGCGCGAGACGCGGCGCGCAATCGGCGACGATCGCGGCGCTGGCGTCGCGCGTGCTCAGCCGGCGCGGCAGCCTCAACGGGACCGCGATGACGCCGGCCAAGGCGCAGCCGAACAGCGCGGCGAGGAAGTCGATGCCGGTCGGGCACAACAGCAGGGCGCGGTCGCCGGGCGCCGCGACCGCCGCAATGCGGCGGGCCAGGGCCATGGCGGTATTTTCGAGCGCGGCGAAGGTGATCGCGGCTTCCTCGGCGCCGCGGTCGGATAAGAGGACATAGGCGCGGTCGTCGGGCTGGGCACATGCGCGGTGGCGCAACAGCTCGACGAGCGTCGCCGCGCCGGCCGATGCGTCGGGATCAGGCATCGCGGCCGGACACCAGGCCGCTGACATGGTGCGCCAATTCGGCGATCGTCGGGTGCGTGACGACGATTTCCGGGTCGAGCTCGATGCCGAGCCATTCCTCCAGCTCGACGACGAAATACGCCGAGCTCGCCGAATCGAGCCCCATCCGGGCAAACGTGATGTCGGGGCCGACCGACACTGCCGGATCGGCGATGGTGCGGCGCATGTAATCGAGGCACCAGCCGCGGATCGCGTCTTCGCTGATGTTGGCCCCCGACAAGCCTCTCCTCCCAACCCGGGGCCCCGGCTCCGGTTGCCAGCGCGGCGGCGCGGACGCTACAGTCGCCCCGGCAGCGGGTCAAGCCGCGGGCCGGGGGAGCCGCCGCGGGCTCCGGCAGCGGCCGCGGCAGCGGCAAGAGAAGTGGGGCAAGGCGGGGATGCCAGCGGGCAATGCCTGACGATTTCGCGCCGGCGGCATTGTCGCGGCCGCCGCACGGGGCCGCCGTCGCGCCGCCGCGTCGCAACGTGCTGGCGCAGCTCGAGAGCGCCGCGATCGGCCGCCGCGCGGGGGACGGGTCCTTGACCGTACGCCGCGGCGAGGCTGCCGGCTGCGTCCTCTACGGCCCCTACATGCACCTGCCGGCGGGGCGATACCGGCTGCATTTTCGCTGCCGCTCCCGCCGCCCGCGTGTCGCGGCGCAGCCCATCCTCGCGGTCGAGATCCTCGTCCTCAGCCGCTTCCTCGTGGAATGGCGGGACTTCACCGCGCCGGAGCTGCGGGACGGCGGCTGTGCCGTCGATTTCACGGTGACGCCGGAGCACAGCCTCGAAGGCGAGAACGAGGGGCGCTTCGAATTCCGCTTTTTCCATCTCGGCAATGCCGGCTTCACGATCGCCGCGGTCGAGCTCGAAACGCTACCGCCGAATGCGGCGGCGCTGGCGATGCCGCGGTCGTGGCGGCTGCTCGGCCGATTGCACAAAACCTGGCGCGGGCGGCGCGACGGCGATGGCGGGCTTGTCCTCCGGCGCGGGCCGCGCGGCCTCGTGCTGTTTGGCTGCTGGCCCTATCTGCGGCTGCCGCAAGGCAGCTACCGGCTGCTTGTCGAGGCCGCGGCGGGGCCACTGCGGCATCCCGAGCTGCCGGTGCTGCGCATCGCCGTGTTCGGCGACAGCCGCTGGCGGACTAGGCATCCGCTGCGGCGGCTGGCAAGGCAGCCCGAGACCACCGGCGTACCGCTGATCGAGCACGAGATTCGCGCCATTGACATCGCGAGCGGCCCGATTGCGCTCGATTTCGCGGTGCCGAGCGATCTCGCGCTGGAAGCCGGCGCCGACGCGCCGTTCGACATCAGGCTGCATCACGGCGGCAACGCGGCGCTGCGGATTCGCGCGGTCGAGCTGCGCCAGTTGCCGGAAGCGGCCCCCGGGCCGGCGTCGTCGGCGATGCCGATGCCGCAGCTGTGTCCCTCCGGAAGGCGCCGCGTGGTCATCATCGGCAACTGCCAGTCGGAGACGTTGCGCCAGGGCTTTGTCCGCAGCGAGGCGCTGAGCCGGCGGTTCTCGGCCAAATACCATTTCGTGCAATTGCCGAAGAACCTCTACGAGTTCGCCGCCCGCGACCTCGAGCGCTGCGACATCCTGCTGGTCCAGGACATCCGCCTGTGGGACGAATTTCCGCTCAGGGACCGGGTGCGCCCGGGCGCCGACATCTTGCGCTTTCCGCTGGTGCGCTTCGCCTCGCTATGGCCGTTCGACGCGTGGAATGGCCCGGGCGACCATGAGGCGCATGCGCGGGAGGCGCCGAACCTGACCTTCCCCTATCTCGACGGGCTGCTCGGCCGGCTTCGCCGCGAGATCCCCGATCCGGAGGCGCGCTTTGCCGCCTATCGCGCGCTCGACGTCCCCGGCGTCGTCAATTACCGGCGGCTGCACGAGCTGGAGATGCGCCGACTCGCCGCCATCGACCGGCAATACGGCTTCGAGATCGGCCGCTTCATCCTGGAGAATTTCCGCAGCCGCCGGCTGTTTCACACCACCGTGCGGCCGAACGGCGAAGTCTTCACGCTGCTGATGCAGTTCATCGCGCGGCTGGTCGGGGTGAACGAGCCGATGGCGCTCGGCGACAAGATCGACGCAGCCTTGCGCAACCCGCAAGTGCCGGTCCATCCGAAGGTGGCGGGGGACCTCGGCGTGCGCTGGGTCGACACGAAAACGCGCTATCTCAATCACGGCCGCGAGATCAGCTGGGAAGAGTACGTGCGCCGCTATATCGCGCATTACGGGTAGCAGGATGCGCCTCCGCGACCGCATCGGCATCGATATCGGCGGCAAGCTGCCGCTGGAGGAGGCGGTCGCCTGGGCGGCGGCGAATCAGGTGCGCGACATCGACGTGCAGCTCGATGCGGGCGCCAACGCCCTGGGCACGATCGACGCCGCCCGAGCTTCGCGGCTGCGGGCGCAATGCGAACGGCACGGCGTCCATCTCGGATTGCATACCGCCTCGGCGGTCAATGTCGCCGAGACCGCGCCCTATGTCGGCGACGCGGTCGAGCGCTACCTGACGGCCTATGTCGACGCCGCGGCATTGCTCGGCGCCGGATGGGTCGTCATGCATGCCGGCTTCCATTTCACTTCGGACCGCGAGGCGCGCATGCGGGCCGGATGCGAGCGCCTGCAGCGCGTCGTCGAGTATGCCGAGCGCAAGGGCGCCCTCATTCTGCTCGAGAACCTCAACAAGGAGCCGGCCGAGGCGGAAATCCATTACCTCGCGCATACGGTCGAGGAGTGGCGGTTCTATTTCGAGCAGATCAGGTCGCCGGCGTTCGGCTTATCGTTCACCGTCAACCACGCCCATCTGGTGTCGGAGGGGATCGCCGGGTTTGTCGCGGCGCTCGATATGGCGCGGGTGTTCGAGGTGCGGCTCGCCGACTGCTTCCGCAACGGCGACGAGGTGCATCTGATGCCGGGCCGCGGCGACATCGATTTCGCGGACATGTTCCGCCTCGTCGAAGGCGCCGGCTTTCGCGGCCACTACATGAACGCGTTCGGCTCGCTCGACGACATGCTGGCGGGCCGCGAGCGGCTGGCGGACCTCGCCGCGGCCGCTGGCATCGGCGGTTAGCACAGTTCTTTCGGGTCGGAATCGTCATTCCCGCGAAAGCGGGAATCCAGGGCCACCTCGCACGTCGCGTGCCCCTGGACCTCCGCCTTCGCGGGGTGACGATTGGTGTTTCGAGCTGAAAGATCGTGCTCGAGCGCCGCTCGATCGGCTCCAACAACGACCGGCGGGGATCCGTTTCGCGTTCGGAGGGATGCGCACATGGCGACAGAAGCCGATCATCCGGCGTTGACGGCGGGGCGGGTCGCCGTCGGCATCGCGCTGACGGCGGTGGCGGGCTACGTCGATTGCTTCGGCTATCTCACCTTGAGCCGGGTCTACACCGCGCAGATGAGCGGCAACACGGTGCTGATCGCGGTGCATGCCGGGCATGGCGACGCCGCCGCGGCCTTGATCCACGCCTACACGATCGCCGTCTTCATGGCCGGTCTCCTGGTCAGCGGCTTCGGCATCGAGCTCGGGCTGCGGCTCGGCCTCCACCGGGTATTGGCGCTGGCGCTGGGGATCGAGGCGGCCTGTCTGGCGATCGTCGCGCTGTGGGGGGCGCCATTGCTGCAGGCCGGCGGCATCGGCACCGCGGACGCCCCGCAATGGCCGCTGCTCGCTCTGCTGGCGCTGCTGGCGATCGCCATGGGGACGCAGAACACCGCACTGCGGACGGCCGGCATTCTCGCGATCTTCACAACGCACGTCACCGGCACGTTGACCCGCCTCAGCGAGCAGCTCGTGACCGGCTTGCTGCCGCGGCCCGGCACGCGGCCGCGTGCCGCTCTGCGCGAGGCCGGGTTCTCGGCGGGCTTATGGCTCGCCTTCTTTCTCGGCGCGCTGCTCGCCGGCGAATTGCTGCCGCAGGTCGGACCCGGCACCGTCCTGCTGCCGGCGATCGGCGCGATCCTGGTGGTGATCGCGATCGACCTCGCTCGCCCGTTTGCCGCCCCTAACCCCGCAGCCGACTGAGCGGCTCGCCGCGGCGCAACAGAAAGACGCCGGCCACGCCGATCGCGGCGGCGCCGCCCAGCACGGCCGCCGCGGCAACCGGCGAGACGACGGCCGGCTGTTGCGTGCGGCCGCGTTCGGGGTAGGGCTGTGGCGGCCCCGGCCGGGGTTCATGCAGCGCCAGCTGCAGGACTTCCGCCAGATGGAGCGCCTTGCGGTCGGTGCCGTGCTCGATCTGCGAGCGGCAGCTGAACCCGTCGGCAACCACGAGCGCCTCTTTTGGCAGCTTGCGCACCTCGGGCAGCAGCGCGTGCTCGCCGATCGCCATCGACACATCGTAATGGCCGCTCTCGTAGCCGAACGAGCCGGCCAGCCCACAGCACCCCATCTCGGGCGACCTCGCCTGCACCCCCATCGCCGCGAGCAGCCGCTTCTGGGCATCGGTGCCGATCACCGCCTTGTGGTGGCAGTGCGGCTGCACCAGCGCTTGCGCATCGAGCCGCGGCGGCCGGTAGTCCTTGTCCTGCGCCAGCAACTCGTCGAGCAGCTTGCATTGCCGGCCGAGGCGCCGCGCATCCGGGTCGTCAGGAAACAGGTTCGCCAGCTCGTCGCGGAACACCGAGGCGCAGCTCGGCTCGAGCACGACGATCGGGATGCCGCGCTGCAGGGCCGGCCGCAGCGCCGCCATCGTCTCGCGCAGCTTGCGCTTGGCCAGATCGAGAAAGCCGTAATCGTAAAGCGGCCTGCCGCAGCACAAAGGCTGCGAAGGCACGCTCACCCGGTAGCCCGAGCCTTCGAGCACCTCGACGGCAGCTTGGGCGACATGCGGCGTGAAATGGTTGTTGAACGTGTCGGCCCACAGCATCACCTCGCCGCGCGCGCCGCTGCCGGCGGCTTTTCGCCGTTGGAACCAGGCGCGGAACGTCTCGGGCGCGAATTGCGGCGCCGGCCGCTTGCCGCTGAATCCCGCGAGCGCCCGGATCGCATTACCGACGACCGGCGCGCTGGTGGCGAGGTTGGTCAGCCCCGGCATCAATGACGCGAGCCGCGCCCAGCGGAAGATGAGGCCCATCGCATAGGCGGCGCGCGGCCGCACCCGCCCCTTGTAGTAATGCGCCAGGAACTCGGCCTTGTAGGTCGCCATGTCGACGCTGACCGGGCAGTCGCCCTTGCACCCCTTGCACTGTAGGCAGAGGTCGAGGGCTTCCTTGACATGCGGGTCGCGCCAGCCGTCCCGCAGCGGGTCTCCGCGCATCATCTCGAACAACAGGTGAGCGCGGCCGCGCGTCGAATGCATCTCCTCGCGCGTCGCCTGGAAGCTCGGGCACATCGTCCGGCTGCCGAGGCTGCGGCATTTGCCGACCCCGAAGCAGCGCTCGGTCGCATGCGCGAAGCTGCTGTGATCGCCGGGGTACTTGAACCAGGTCTCGACCGGCTTGGGCTGGTAGTCCGGGCCGAGCCGGAGATTGCTGTCGAGCGGATAGGGGTCGATGATCTTGCCCGGGTTCATCCGCCGCTCGGGGTCCCAGATCGCCTTGAATTCGCGGAACGCCTCGATCACTTTCGGGCCGAACATCTTCGGCAGCAGCTCGGCCTTGGCCTGGCCGTCGCCGTGCTCGCCGGACAGCGAGCCGCCATAGGACAGGCAGAGGTCGGAGGCCTCCTCCATGTAGGCGCGGAATTTGGCGACGCCCTCTGCGGTCTTGAGGCCGAAGGTCATGCGGGCGTGCACGCAGCCGCCACCGAAATGGCCGAACAGCGTCGATTTGTAGCCGTAGCGCTCGTTGAGCTTCGCAAAATCGCGCAGGTAGTCGCCGAGGCGTTCCGGCGGCAGCGCGGCGTCCTCCCAGGACGGCCAAGCTTCCTCCTCGCCCGACACCTGGCTCGACCCGACGCCATTCTCGCGGATCTGCCAGACCTGGGTCTGCTCCTCCTCCTTTTCGAGGACCCGCATCCCCTCGGCGTGCGTGCCGAGGCGCTGTAGCGCGGCGTGCGCCGCCTCCGCCTGGCGGTTCGCCTCGCCCTGCTCGTCCGCGCCGAATTCGACCATCAGCCACGCGCGGCCGTCCGGCAGCAGCTTCTCGCCGGGCACCGGCTGCCCCTTGCGCCGCATGTTTTCGATGACATGCCCGTCGAAGGCTTCGAGCGCGACCGGGCGGAAGCCGCGCAGTTCGGACGCATCATCGGCCGCCGCGGCGATGTCCGGATAGCCGAGGACCAGGAGCGCGCGTTTCGCCGGCCACGGCAGCAGCCGCAGTGTCGCCGACAGGACGAGCGCGCAGGTGCTCTCCGAGCCCACCAGTGCGCGGGCAACATGAAAGCCCTTTTCCGGCAGCAGATCGTCGAGGTTGTAGCCGGAGACGCGGCGCGGGATGTTCGGGTAGCGCTGCCGGATCTCGTCGCCGTAGCGGTCGCGCAGCTGACGCAGGCGGCGGTAGATGTCGGCCCGCCGGCCGCCGTCGCGCAGGATCAGCTCGTACTGGTCGTCCGACGTCGCGCCGACCCGCATACGCAGCCCGTCATAGGTCAGGATCTCCAGCTCCTCGACATTGTCGACGGTCTTGCCGCCCATGACGGTGTGCGCGCCGCAGGAATTGTTGCCGATATTGCCGCCCAGCGTGCAGTACTGGTGGGTGGCCGGATCCGGCGCGAAGGTCAGCGCGTGCGCCATTGCGGCGTGGCGCAGCTGGTCGTTGATGACGCCCGGCTCGACCTTCGCCCGCCTCCCCTCGGGGTCGAGCGCCAGGATGCGATGCATGTATTTCGAGAAATCGAGCACCACCGCGACGTTGCAGGTCTGCCCCGACAGGCTGGTGCCGCAGCCGCGCCCGAGGATCGGCACGCCACGGGCGCGGCATTCGGCGACGGTCGCCTCGACGTCCTCGGCGCTCTTTGGAATGACGACGCCGATCGGCACCTGGCGATAGATCGACAGATCGGTGGCGTAGAGCGCCAGGCTGCCGGCATCGAACCGCACCTCGCCGGCGACCTGGCTTTGCAGCGCCTTGGCCAGCCCCGCGGCGTCGCGGCGCTGTACGCCGGTCGGAACGGCGCGGCTGCGCACCGGCATCCAGGCCGGGGCCCAGGTTGGGGCAAAAGCTTCGGCGAGCGTCATCATCCGCGTCCTTCTTTCTGAGTGCTTCCCCGGGATCAATGCGCCAATCGCGTCGGCGCTCGACCGGCCTGCCGATGCCGTCGAACGCGGTTGCGCCGGTCATGACGATATCGGCAGCGGCATCCTCAAAACGGCAGGAGGGCGAGCCTGTTCCGATCGCAGGCCCGATCGCATTTGAACCGCGAGGCCGTTGCCTTGACCCGGAATCTCTTTCAGCCCAGTCCGGATGACGGGGTCGAGTCCGGCATGACGTTCGAGGCGGTGTCTGCCTGCTGGGTTACGGCGCGGCGAGGATTTCGCGCAGGTCGCAGGCGGCGCCTTTGGAGGGATCCCATAGACGGGGATAGCCGAGCG
>JBLMXS010000078.1:0-6405 GCA_050257895.1 Thiohalocapsa sp. | reverse complement strand
CCGGCATTGCGGCGGCTGACGCAGGGCTAGCCGCGCGACCGCACCCCGCCCGCTAGTCGGCGATGCGGGAGGGCCAGATCTCGTTGGCGGACAGGCTGCGGACCGAGCCGCGCAACGGCAGACGGTCGAGATGCGGCGCCAGCTCCGACAGCATCTCGAGGAATGCGCCGCGGCCCTGTTGCGGGATGTCCTCGACCAGCGGGAAGCCAATGCCGCCGGTCCGCTCTTCCCAGCGCTCTCGGCAGGCAAACTGGTCGATGACGGACTGGATCTCGCTATGCGCGACGCCGGCGTCCTGCTTGATGCGGACGGCGACGGCGAGGAGTTCGTCGGTGATAATGCGAGCAGGGGTGAGGCGCATGCTGGGGCTCGTTGCGGGCGTGGCGCTGCTGTTTTTGCGCGATAACATGAAGAATCCCTAAACTGGGCAGCGTCGTATCGGGAGGCGGGACGGAATGGCCGCGACTGCAGCACGGCGCGTTGGCGTGATTGGCGCCGGGATCGTCGGAATCTGCAGCGCCCTATGGCTGCAGCGTGACGGAAACCAGGTCTTCCTGGTCGACCCCGGCAACCCGGGCGAAGGCGCCTCGTTCGGCAATGCCGGCTGCTTCAATGGCTCCTCGGTAACGCCGGTGGCGATGCCGGGCGTGCTGCGCAACGTGCCGCGATGGCTCCTTGACCCGCTGGCGCCGTTGGCCCTCCGCTGGACCTACCTGCCGGCGGTCCTGCCCTACTTGGCGCGCATGATCGGCGCCGCGACGCCGGCCAAGGTGGCGGCGCAGGCGAAGGCGCTGCGGCCATTGATCGCACCGACCGTGCCGCTGATCCGCCAGCTCGCGCGCGAGGCCGGCGCCGAAGAGCTGATCCACCAGCGCGGCCATCTCTATGTCTACCGGTCCGAGGAGGCGCTGGCTAAGGACAGCCTCGCCTGGGCCTTGCGGCGGGAGCACGGCGTCGTCGTCGACGTCTTCGACGCCGACGAGCTGCGCCAGCTCGAGCCGGCGCTGTCGCGCGAGTATGTGCGCGGCCTCCTGGTGCGCGAGAACGGCCACACCGAAGACCCGCTCGGTCTCGTCACGAGACTCGTCGCGCAGTTCCGTCGCCAGGGCGGCGAAATCGTGCCGGCGCGGGCCTCCGGCTTTCGGCTCGACGGACGGCATCTGACGGCAATCGCCAGCGACACGGGCGACCTGCCGGCCGATGCCGCGGTGGTTTGTGCCGGCGCCCACTCGAAGCCGCTCGCCGCCGCGCTCGGCGACCGCGTGCCGCTCGAAACCGAGCGCGGCTACCACCTGATGATCCGCGACCCCGAGGTGATGCCGCGCATCCCGACCGCCGACGCCGACGGCAAGTTTGTCGCGACGCCGATGGCGCACGGGCTGCGCTTCGCCGGCACCGTCGAGCTGGCCGGCCTCGATGCACCCCCCGATTGGCGGCGCGCCCGCATCCTGCTCGAGCAGGGCCGCCGCATGCTGCCGGGATTGGCTGCAGACCATGCCGAGGAGCGGCTGTCGGTGTGGATGGGGCACCGCCCCTCACTGCCGGACTCGCTGCCGGTCATCGGCCGCTCGCGGGCCAGCCCGGACGTCGTCTATGCCTTCGGGCACGGCCATATCGGCATGACGGCGGCGCCGATGACGGGTCGCATCGTCGCGTACCTTGTCGCCGGCCTCTCGCCGCCGATCGACATCGCGCCGTTCGACCCGGCCCGCTTTTACTGACCGGCCGGCGAGCGGTCCGCGGCAACCGCCAGGGCCGCGCGGCCGTTTGTCGGGTAGTCTATCTCGAGGAGAACCGGATGCACCGTACCTCGCTCGTTCTCGTTGCGGCGCTCTTTGCCGGCGGCATCGGCGCGGCGATGGCGCAGCCCCCCGCCAACAACAGCGCGACCGCGGCGCCGACGACGCAGACGACGCCGCATTTCGCCACGGCGCCGACCTTGTCGCCCGGCCAGCCGCAGCAGCAAAACCCGCTCGTCAACCCCAGCGCCGCCGGCACGCAGACGCGCTGGCGCGGCTACGGCACCTCTAGCGGCGCGACGCTGCCGCCGACGGGCGAGCCGACGCAGGCCGCAGCGCCGGCGCACACCGCCGCTGCCGCCCGCGACCGGCTGCGCCGGCTCGGCTATCGCCGCGTCACCAACGTCAGGCCGAGCGGCGACGGCGGCTGGGTGGCGAATGCCCGGTTCAACGACCACACCGTCGCGGTGCAGCTCAACCGCGCCGGCGTCGTCACCGGCCAGCGCTGACTGGCGCGTGCCCCTCACCCCGGCCCTCTCCCCGCGTGCGGGGAGAGGGAGAGTGTCCGACGGGGGGCGCTGCTGGGTCCCCTCTCCCCGCATGTGGCCGCATGTGGAGAGAGGGACAGGGTGAGGGGGGGCCGGCAGGCGTAAGGTCCGCGGCACTCGCATTAGTGCTGCTGGCGCTGACGGCGTTGTCGGCGGCGGCCGCCGGGTTGGCGACCAGTTGGCAGGGCACCCAGTGGGGCGAGTCGAACCGGGCGTTGCTGGCGCAGTTCGGGAGCAGCGTGACGGTCCTGCCGCGGCCACTCGATTTCGGCGACAGCTATACGCAGATCGTCCGCCGCGACATCGTCGTCGGCGGCTGGAAGCTGATCGCGTTCTACCAGATGGACAAGCAGACGGGCGGGCTGAAGCGCATCCAGCTCGAGCGCCAGCGTCACGGCGTCAACCTCGCGGCCTTCCGGGGCGTGCTGGGGGGACTCGAAGCGGCCTATGGCAGGCCCGACCTGACCTGCCAGATCCCGCTCGGGCCGCGGAGCGGCTACCAGCGCGGCGCCGAGCGGATCTGGCGGCGCGACGACATCGTCATCCGGGCGATCTTCCGCGACACCACGGTCGAGGCGTACGAGGGCTGCCCGTTCACCGACATCACGATGGGACCGTGCGGGCTGACCGGCCAGCTCCTGGTCCGCATCAGCCCGCCCGCCGCCGATCCGGGCGGCTGCCCGGCCGGCGCCATCTCCGGCTGATCTAGGGCGCCAGCTGGCCGCGGATCTCGCCGTTCTTGTTGGCCGCGGTGTGGACGTTGACGTAGCACTTGCCGGCCTGCAGCTCGGCCAGCTGCGCGTCTGTCATCGTGCCGGTGCCCTGCATCGGGCTGGCGGCGGTCGGGCCTTGGCCGAGCGGCACCGCAACGCCGGCATTGGTGCCGGGAGCCGCGCCGCAATGGATGTGCGCGGCGGTCGCCGGGCCGCTGAGCCCGCTGTAATCGACGCGCCAGCTGACCCCCTTCGTCGCCGTGTCGACATTGACCTGCGCCGTGCCCTTGCCGGCCGTCTGCACCGGCGGCACCTCGGCAGCGCCGCTCATGTTCGCCTTGTAGGCGACGGTGGCGGCGTGCGCCGCCGGCAGCGCCGCGACCGCGGCAATGAGCGCGAGAACGAAGGCTGAGTTGCGCATTGGCACCTCCCTGGACTTGCTGTTTCGAATAGCTGTCGGACAGCTGACATCCATATAGAACGAACCGCGCCGGTGCAAAGCGTCACGTCACACGAAACCGTGAGGGTGCGTGGTCGCGAGGCGTCCGCCGCTTCGGTGCCCCCGCGCCTGCGGAAGAGGAACCGCCCGCGACAACACGAGAAGCTGCCGCTCGTCGCGCTTTCCCTTATCCTCGACCGTGATGCAGAGCGTTGCCTTTTCTTCGGCGCCGGCGGTGGCGGCAACAGCCGGCGATCGTCAGGCGACCGGATCGCGCCGCTGGCGCCTGTGGACGTTTGCCGCGATCGTCGCGGTCACCGCGGCCCGCCTCGGCTGGCTTGCCGTGCAGTCGGCGGGGCTCTACCCGGACGAGGCGCAGTACTGGCTGTGGTCGCGAACCCCGGCTTGGGGCTACTACTCGAAGCCGCCGCTCGTCGCCTGGCTGATCGCGCTGACCACCGGCCTCTTCGGCGATGGCGAGTTCGCGATCCGGTTGTCGGCGCCGTTGCTGCACGCCGCCGCCGCCGCCTTCGTCTACCTGATCGCGGCGCGGCTCTATGACCGGCGCACCGGCTTCTGGGCGGCGCTCGCCTACCTGACCTTGCCCGGCGTCGCGCTGTCGGCGATGCTGATCTCGACCGACGCGGTGCTGCTGCCGTGCTGGGCTGCGGCGCTCTACTGCTTCATAAGGGCGCGCGAGCCGGAGGGCGGGCGCTGGTGGACCGCGGTCGGCGTCGCCGCCGGTCTCGGCCTCCTCGCCAAGTACGCGATGGCGTACTGGCTCGTTTCGGCGTTTGGGTTTGTCCTCTTGGTGCGTGACGAGCGCCGCCATCTGCGCGGGCTGCTGGCCGCGACGGCGCTCGCAATCGCGCTCTATCTGCCGAATTTGTGGTGGAACTGGAGCCACGGCTTTGTCAGCTATCTGCATGTCCGCGACAATGCCGAGCTATCGCGACACCTCCTGCATCCGCTGGCCTTCGCCAAGTTCGTGCTGTCGCAGGCGGGGGTCATCGGACCGCTGTTTTTCGGCGCGGTGATCGCACTCCTGGCGGCGCCGCGCTCGCTTGCCGAGCCGCGCGCCCGGCTCCTCTCGGTGTTTGCGCTGCCGACCTTGGCGATGATGCTGGCGCTGAGCCTCCTATCGCGGGCCCAGCCCAACTGGGCGGCGCCGGCCTACGTGTCGGCGATCGTGCTGGTGGCGGCGACGCTGCTGCGCGCCGATTGGCGCCGCCTTCTCGCCGCCTCAGTCGCTCTCAACCTGCTGCTGGCGACGCTCGTGTTCGGCATGACCGACGCGCTGGCCGCAATCGGCGTCACGCTGCCGGCGAAATACGATCCGCTGCACCGGCTGCGTGGCTGGCGACGGCTAGGCCATGAGGTCGGCGCGCTGCTCGCGGCGCATCCCGGGCTGACCCTCTTGGCCGACGACCGCGAGCTGCTGGCGGCGCTCATCTATTACGTGCGGCCGCACCCGTGGGGCGCGGTAGAATGGAACCCGATCCCGGGGATTACCGACCAGTGGCGGCTGGTCAACAATATCGCCAACCACCAGGGCGAGGATTTCCTCGCCGTGACGATGAACGGCCTCGAAGCGGTGATGCGCCCGGAATTCGCCTCGCTGAGGCCGCTCACGACAATCGTCACGAATTCGGGCCACGACGCCGGGCGCACCTACCGCGTGTACATCGCCAACGGGTTCCACGGCGACGGGCACCAGCGGCGGTAAGCGTCCCCGCTTAGGGGGAGCGTCACCTCCGCGCAAGCAGGGATCCGGGGCCGGTGATGGAACCGTTGCCCTGGACCCCCGCTGTCGCAGGGGTGACGCATATGGATGGCGGCGGCACGAAATCCGGAGCCAGCTGCGCATCCTCGTGGCTGCACAATTTGCGGGTGGCGGCGTAGCGCAGCGAGGTTTCGATGCTGCCGCCGCCGAGGCAGGCGAGGCGGAAGGTGTGGGTCTTCTGCTCGGCGCCGGCGAGGTGCACCACGCCGATCGGCATGTGCGGCGCGTAGGGCTCGACGAGGAGGCCGCTCTCGGGGTCGAAAGCGGGCGCCGCGTCGCCGACCATCCAGTTGCAATAGGCCGGCAGCAGGTTCACCGGCAGATGCTCGGCAAAGACGGCGTAGTTGAGCGCCGTCTGCTCGACGAAGAAGAACCGGGTCCGCCTCAGCGCCTGCGCGATCAGCCGCGCCCAGGCCTGCCAGTGCGGCGCGGCGCGGTGCAGCGCGAAGACGCCACAATTGAGCATCGGGTTGCGGCCGAGACGGTCGGCCGCGCGCCAGCCGAACGCCTCGCGGTAGTTCTTCCAGGCGAGATTCATGCCTAACAGTTTCGGGCGCTTGTAATGGCGCTTGTAGGCGCGGTCGATCTCTGGGGTGATCGCGAGCTTGTCGGTGCCGGCCGCGGCGCAATAGAGCGAGACGACGTCCCAATGCTGCAGCCAGGCGTCGGCGTCGAGCCAGAAATACTTCTCGTAGCCGGGGAAATGCCTTGGCAGGAACGGCCGGGCGACCTGCGCCTGAAACGCCCTCGGCATCCGCTCGCGGCCGGGAAAATCGACGTCCCAGCCAGGATTCACCACCTGCGCCCGCTGCTGGTGCAGCCAGACCAGCTGCTCCGGCGAGAGGCCGAGATCGAGCACCCCGAGCGCGACATCCGCCGATAGCGCGCGAACCGACGACACGGCGTCCTGCAATAACGGAAAATACCGGCTGTCGGCGGCACTGACGACGATCAGATCGCCGCTCGCGGCGGCTGCAGTCACGGCAGCAGCCGGTAGCCGCCGGGCTCGGTCACCAGGATCTCGGCATTTGACGGGTCGCGCTCGATCTTCTGCCGCAGGCGGTAGACATGCGTCTCGAGCGTATGCGTCGTGACGCCGGCATTGTAGCCCCACACCTCGCCCAACAGCGTGTCGCGCCCGATCACCCGGCCGGCGCGATAGAGGAATTTGAGGATCGCCGCC
>JBLMXS010000077.1:0-8861 GCA_050257895.1 Thiohalocapsa sp. | reverse complement strand
GGGTTGCGCTCGAGAAAGCCGCGCACCGGCGAATCGGGCCCGAGCGGTTCCCGGAGCTCTATCTTGCTGTTCGGCAATTCAAAAAAAACGACGCTCACCCCATGCTTCGGCAGCTTTTGCGGCGCCGACACGCGCGCCCCGAGCGCGTCATGGTAGAGCGCCGCCGCCGTCCCGAGGTCCGGCACGACGATCGCGACATGGTTGAGCCGGCCGATCATTCCGGAGCCTCTTCTCCTACGAGGGTCATTGCCAGGAGCGCAGCGACGAAGCAATCCCGATGTCAGCGGGCTCATGTCTCCGGGATTGCTCGCTGCGCTCGCAATGATGCGCCAACTACAGCCGCACCAGGTGGATGTCGATCAGCGGCCGCTTGCCGAAGCGCTCGCTGGCGAAGCGGCGGGTGACGCGGCGCGCTACCTCGCGTACCGCCTCGTCGTCGCGCCGCTGCGCTACCGGCAGCCCCTCGACCGCCTCGCTCAGCGCCTCGCGCAAATCCGCCACCGGCGCCGCATTGGCTTCGGCGAGGCCGACCAGGCTGACCTGCGGCGCCGCCTTGAGCCCGCCGCGATGCTCAACAACGAGGGTGACGACGACGCTGCCGTCATTGCCGATGCGCCGGCGCTGCTGCAGCACGGCGCCGCGCAATGGCAACAGGCTCTTGCCGTCGCTGCCGATGCGGCCGACCGCGATATCGTCGACGACGCTGCCGCCCGAGTTGTCGAGCCGCACCATCGCGCCGTTCTCGATGATCAGCGCCTCCGGCACCTGGCATTGCCTTGCCAGCTCGGCATGGCCGATCAGGTGGCGCGCCTCTCCGTGCACCGGGATCGCGACGCGCGGCCGCACCATCTGATACATCTGCACCAATTCGTCACGCGAGGGGTGTCCCGAGACGTGAACGAATTGGTCCTCGGTCGTCACCACCGCGATGCCGAGGCGCAACAGCGCGTTGTGCAGGCGGTTGATGGCCTTCTCGTTGCCCGGGATGATGCGCGAGGAGAAGATGCAGACATCGCCCTCCTCCAGCGTGATGTTCGGGTGGTCCTCGCGGGCGATGCGCGACAGTGCGGCGCGCGGCTCGCCCTGGCTGCCGGTGCATATCAACAGGATCTTGTCGCGCGGCACGTAGCCGGCTTCGTCCTCGCTCAGGAAGCGCGGCACATCGGTCAGGTAGCCGTTCTCGCGCGCCGCCTTCTCGATGCGCCACAGCGAGGGGCCGACCAGCGCGACGTCGCGGTCATGCGCCCGCGCCGCCTCCGAGATCGTCTGCAGCCGCGCCACGTTCGAGGCGAAGCAGGCGACCGCGACGCGCCCGTCATAGCGGCCGATCAGCTCGGTCAGCGATTGCCGCAACTCGCCTTCGGAACCGGAATGTCCCTCACGCAAAGCGTTCGTCGAATCGCAGACGATCGCCAGCACGCCCTCGTCACCAACCGCGCGCAGCCGCGCCTCGTCGGTCGTCTCCCCGACCAGTGGGTCGGGGTCGAGCTTCCAATCGCCGGTGTGCAGCACCGTGCCGGCCGAGGTGCGGATGACGACGGCGTTGGGCTCCGGGATCGAATGCGTCAGCGTGATCAATTCCAGGTCGAACGGCCCGATCGAGAAGCGGCCCGACATCGGCACCGTGTTGATCGTCACCCGGTTCGACAGCTGCGCCTCGACAAGCTTGGCGCGCAACAGCGAAGCGGTGAACGGGGTCGCCCATACCGGGCATTGCAGTTGCGGCCAGAGATAGGGAATGGCGCCGATATGGTCCTCGTGGGCGTGCGTCGCGACGATGCCCAGGAGCCGGTCGCGGCGCTCGGCGATGAAAGCCGGGTCGGCCATGATCACGTCGACGCCGGGCTGGTGCTCCTCCTCGCCGAAGGTGACGCCGCAATCGACGATCAGCCACTGGCCGCGGTAGCCGTAGAGGTTGAGGTTCATCCCGATCTCGCCGGAGCCGCCGAGCGGGAGGAAATAGAGAGCGTCCGGGTCGTGCCGGTCCAGCACAGGGGCGAGCACAGGGACGGGTGTGTTCATCGGTTGCTGTTGTGGCGATAGATGAGGCGCAGCCCCCACAGCGTCAAATCGGGATCGACCTTGTCGATCGCGTCGGTCGCACCGGCAAAGAGCGGCGCCAGCCCCCCGGTCGCGACAACCTGCATTCTCTCGCCTCTCTCCTCGCGAATGCGCTTCACGATGCCTTCGATCAGTCCGAGATAGCCCCAGAACACGCCGGACTGCATCGCCGGTACGGTGGCCCGGCCAACAATCGTCGCCGGCCGCACCAAGGCCACGTGCGGCAATTGTGCCGCCGCCATTTCCAACGCCTGCAGGGAGAGGTTCGGTCCCGGTGCGATGACGCCGCCGCAGTAATTGCCCTTGGCGTCGACGACGTCGAAATTGGTCGCAGTGCCGAAATCGACGACGATCAGCGGCGGCCCGTGCCGATTGCCGGCGGCGACCGTGTTGGCGACTCGGTCGGCGCCGACATCGCGCGCCGGCATGTCGACGTCGATGCCGATCGCGACTTGGCAATTGTCGCGGCCGACCACCAGCGGCTCGCAGTGCAGGTAGCGCTGGCACAGCTGCACCAGGCTGAACATCGCGTCCGGCACGACGTTGCCGATGATCGCGGCGTCGATGTCGGCCGGCTTGAAGCCGGCAAGCAGCAAGAGCTGGGTCAGCCAGATCGCGTATTCGTCGGCGGTGCGGCGGGGATTGGTCGAGATCCGCCACGAGGCGCGCAGCGTGTCGCCTTCGTAGACCGCAAAGACCGCGTTGGTGTTGCCGGAGTCGATGGCGAGCAGCATGGCTCAGCCGACCGAATACGGCGATGCCGGCCGCATCGGGAAGATGTCGCCGGCGGCGATGCGGCGGATGCCGGCCGGGGCGCTGAGCAGCAAGGTGCCGTCGGCGTCGAGATCGACAAATGTGCCGCACAGCGTCTTGCCTTCGAGGCGCACCTCGATCGGCTCGCCGAGATTGGCGGCCAGCGCCAGCCATGCGGTTCGCACCGGCGCGAAACCTTGACTTTGCCAGCGTTGCCGCCAGCGCTCGAAATGATCAATGAAGGCGGCCAGCAAGGTTGCCGGCATGATGCCGGCGATTCCTTCTGCGGCCAGCGATGTCGCCGGATATGCGGCATCCGCCGGCGCCGTCGCGATGTTGACGCCGAGGCCGAGCAACACGAAATCGACGCGCTCGCCGCCCGCGGTCTCCGCTTCGAGGAGGATGCCGGCGAGCTTGCGGCCATGGGCCAGCACATCGTTGGGCCATTTGCAGCGCAGCTGAACGGCTGACTGGGCCGGCCCCGCCAGTCCGGCCAGTGCGTCGACGAGCGCCAGCGCCGCGACGAACCCGAGCTGCGCGATGTGCGCCGCCGGCGCCTCCGGCCGCAGCACCAGCGACAGATAGAGGTTGCCCGGGGGCGAGGCCCAGAGGCGGCCGCGGCGGCCGCGCCCTGCCGTCTGCAAATCGGCCCAGACGATGGTGCCGTCGCAGGCACCGCCGCGCGCCAGCGCCTTTGCCTCGTCGTTGCTGCTGCCGACCGCTGCGTAGTGGTGCAGCCGGTAGCCGTGCGGCAGGGACGGCGCAATGTCGTTGATCCCCGGGCTGCTCACTGGGGGCATCACGGGAACAGCGAGGAGGCCGCCGCGGCGGCGCTGCCGACGAGCGGGTCGGGCCACAGGATGAAGAACATCGTGACGATGACGGTCAGCCCCAGCACCCATTTCAGCTCGACCGCAATCGGACGGTCGAAGGCGCCGACCGGCTCGTCGAAATACATCACCTTGACGATGCGCAGATAGTAGAAGGCGCCGACGACGCTGGTGACGACGCCGATCACCGCCAGCCCGACGAGATGCGCGTCGATCGCCGCGAGAAACACGTAGAGCTTGCTGAAGAAGCCGGCCGTCGGCGGGATGCCGGCCAGCGCGAACATGAAGATGCCGAGCGCCAAGGCGAGGCCCGGCTGGGTGCGCCCGAGACCGGAGAGGTCGGCGATCGCCTCGACCATCTGCCCCTGGCGGCGCATGCACAGGATGACCGTCCAGGTGCCGAGGTTCATGAACAGGTAGATCGCCATGTAGACGAGGACGCCGCGGATCCCGGCCGGGCTCGCCGCCGCCAGCCCGATCAGCGCGTAGCCGACATGGCCGATCGAGCTGTACGCCATCAGTCGTTTGATGTTGGTCTGGGCAATCGCGGCGACGGCGCCAAGGATCATCGACAGAACCGACAGCGCCTCGATGACCTGCCGCCACTCGACCAGGAGGCCGCCGAACGGCTCGACCAGAAAGCGGACGAACAGCGCCACGGCCGCGATCTTCGGCGCCACCGAGAAGAAGGCGGTGACCGGCGTCGGAGCGCCCTCGTAGACGTCGGGGGTCCACATGTGGAACGGCACCGCCGACACCTTGAAGGCGAGCCCGACGACGACAAACACCAGCCCGATGATGAGCCCGTTCGACGGCGCCGCATGGCCGGCGAACAACTGCGCCAACCCGGCGAAGCTAGTGGTGCCGGAGAAGCCGTAGATCAAGGAGGCGCCGTAGAGCAGCATCCCCGAGGCGAGCGCGCCGAGCAGAAAATATTTCAGCCCGGCCTCGGTCGAGCGCACCGAATCGCGGTCGAAGCTGGCGACAACGTAGAGCGCCAGGCTCTGCAGTTCGAGGCCGAGATAGAGGGTAATGAGGTCGCCGGCCGAGATCATCACCATCATGCCGGTCGCCGCCAACAGCACCAGCACCGGGAACTCGAAGCGGGCGATCCCGTGCTCTTCGTTGTAGCGCAGCGCCAGGATGATGCTGACGGCCGAGCCCCCGAGCACCAGCGCCTTCATGAACACGGCATAGGCGTCGGTCACGAACATGCCGTAGAAGGCGTCCCGCCGCTCCAGTCCGACGGCGCCGGCGATCACCAAGACGCCGACCAGCACCAGGACCGACAGCCACGAGACCAGCCGCGTCGAGCCCTCGCCGCGCAGCACCCCGAGGATCAACAGCGCCATCGCGGCGCAAGCGAGCACGATCTCCGGCAGGGCCGGCATCAGATCCGGCGGCGCGACGAGCGGCATCAGCCGCCCCTCCCCTTTGTCATCCCGGCGAAAGCCGGGATCCATTTCTCCACCATTCGAGAGGCGGAAGCATGAGTCCCGGCTTCCGCCGGGATGCCAATGTTATTGGCGGCGGCAGCCGTCTGCGCCTTGTGGATTTGCGCGACGAGGTGGTCGACCGAGGCGCGGATCGGCGCCAGGAACGAGTTGGGATAGATCCCCATCCACAGCACCAGCAGGAGGAGCGGCGCGAACACCGCCTTCTCGCGCGGCGAGAGATCGAGCATCGCACGGACGTCGTCGCGGGTGATCGTCCCGAAGACGACGCGGCGGTAGAGGTAGAGCATGTACATCGCGCCCAAAAACAGCGCCGTCGCGGCGAGAAAGCATTCGAGCGTCGAGACGCGGAAGGTACCCAAGAGGATCAGGAACTCGCCGACAAAGCCGCTGGTGCCGGGCAGCCCGACCGAGGCCAGCATCAGGCACATGAAGACGAAGGCGTAGTTCGGCATGGTGTCGGAGAGCCCGCCGTAGCGGTCGATGTCGCGCGTGTGCAGCCGGTCGTAGACGACGCCGACGACGAGGAACAGCCCGGCCGAGACGAGGCCGTGGCTGAGCATCTGAATGACGGCGCCCTGCACCGCCTCGCTCGTCACGGCGAACAGGCCCATCGTCACAAAGCCCATATGCGCGATCGACGAATAGGCGATCAGCTTCTTCATGTCGGTCTGCGCCAGCGCGACGAACGAGGTATAGATGACCGCGATCGCCGACAGCGCGAACATCAGCGGCGTGAAATAGGCCGAGGCGAGCGGGAACATCGGCAGCGAGAAGCGGACAAAGCCGTAGCCGCCGAGCTTCAACAGGACGCCGGCCAGGATCACCGAACCGGCAGTCGGCGCCTCGACATGCGCGTCGGGCAGCCAGGTGTGCACCGGCCACAGCGGCACCTTGACTGCGAACGAGGCAAAGAACGCCAGCCACAGCCATTTCTGCAGGTCGGCCGGGAACGTGTGGGCGAGCGCCACCTCGATGTCGCTGCTGCCGGTCTGGTAGTAGACGGCGATGATCGCCAGCAATGACAGCACCGAGCCCAATAGCGTGAAGAGGAAGAACTTGAAGGCGGAATAGATCCGCCGCGGGCCGCCCCAAACCCCGATGATCAGGAACATCGGCACCAGCACGCCCTCGAAGAACACGTAGAACAGGAAGAAGTCGAGGGCGCAGAAGATGCCGACCATCATCGTCTCGAGGACGAGGAAGGCGATCATGTACTCGCGCACCTGGGTGTGCACCGATACCCACGAGGCGAGGACGCAAAGCACGGTGAGGAGCGTCGACAGCAGCACGAAGAACAGCGAAATGCCGTCGATCCCCATGTGGTAGTTGATCGAGAAGCCGCCGATCGTGATCCAGCGGGCGCGCTCGACGAACTGGAAGGCGGCGGTGTCGGGGTCGAAATAGACCCACAGCACGATCGACAGCAGAAAGACGATGATCGACGTCGACAGCGCGATGTTGCGGGCATTGCGTGCGACGACCGCCTCCTCGCCACGCGCCGTCATGATGAAGCCGGCGCCGACCAGCGGCAGAAACGTGACGAGCGAGAGGAGCGGCCAGTGGTTCATGCCGCCTCTTCCGCGATCGTCATAACAGCAGGGCTCTCACCCGCCTCGCCGCGCTCGGCACCCTCTCCCGCAGTGCGGGAGAGGGGCTGTATGGCGGGGTTAGATATCCTCTCTCGCACTGCGGGAGAGGGGGGACCGCTCGCGACAGCGAGCGGTGGGTGAGGGCACCGCGGGTGCGTCGTCGTCATCGCGGCAACAGGTACCAGGTGACAAGCGCGACGACGCCGATCAGCATCGCGAAGGCGTAGTGATAGACATAGCCTGTCTGCAATCGACTGGCCTCGCGCGCCAGTTCGCGCGTCGCGGCGGCGATGCCGTCCGGCCCCAGCCCGTCGATGATGGCGCCGTCGCCGGTCTTCCACAGTCCCTCGCCGAGCGAGAACGCGTTCCTGACAAAGACCCGGTCGTAGAGCTCGTCGAAATACCATTTGTTCAAGAGGAACAGGTAGATCGAGCGGTATTGCATGGCCCACCGCGCCGGCAGGCCGGGATCGACGGCGTAGCAGACATAGGCGGTGGCGATGCCGAGCACGCCGGCGATCAGCGGCAGGTAGCCGATGATGCCGCTGAGGCTCAGCGCCCGCGCGATCGAGTCGTGCTCGGGCGCCACCAGGATCGAATGCTTCCAGAACTCCGCGCGCTCCGGCCCGACAAACCAGCCCTCGAAGATCATGCCGGCGACGACGGCGCCGACCGCCAGCACGAAGAGCGGCAGCAGCATGACGAGCGGGCTTTCGTGGACGTGGTGCATCGTCTCGGCATCGGCCCGCGGCTTGCCGTGGAACGTCATGATCAAGAGGCGCCACGAATAGAAGGCGGTCAGGAAGGCGGTGAAGACCCCGAGGCAGAACGAATAGCGCCCGACCGCGGTGCCCGAAGCCCAGGCGGCCGCCAGGATCGCGTCTTTCGAATAATAGCCGGCGAAGAACGGGATGCCGGCCAAGGACAGGCTGCCGATCCACATGATGACGTAGGTGATCGGGATCTTGTTCCACAGCCCGCCCATGCGCCGCATGTCCTGCTCGCCGGACATCGCGTGGATCACCGAGCCGGCGCCGAGGAACAACAGCGCCTTGAAGAAGGCATGCGTGAACAGGTGGAACATCGCCGCGCTGTAGGCCGAGACGCCGGCGGCGAAGAACATGTAGCCGAGCTGCGAGCAGGTCGAATAGGCGATGACGCGCTTGATGTCGTTCTGCGCCATGCCGACGCTGGCGGCGAAGATCGCGGTGGTGCCGCCGATGACGCCGACGAAGGCCAGCGCATCGGGCGCGAATTCGAACAGCGGCGACAGCCGCGCCACCATGAAGACCCCGGCCGTCACCATCGTCGCGGCGTGGATCAAGGCCGAGACCGGGGTCGGACCCTCCATCGCGTCGGGCAGCCAGGTGTGCAGCCCGATCTGCGCCGATTTCCCCATCGCGCCGACGAACAGGAGGATGCACGCCAGCGTCAGCGACGGCACCTGCCAGTCGAGGAAGTTCATCGTCGTGTTGACGACGGTCGGCGCCTTGCCGAAAACGGTGTCGAAATCGAGCGACCCGAAGATCACAAACACCGCGAAGATGCCAAGCGCAAAGCCAAAATCGCCGACCCGGTTGACGATAAAGGCCTTGATTGACGCGTCGTTGGCCGACGGCCGGTCGTACCAGAAGCCGATCAGCAGGTAGGAGCACAGCCCCACCCCCTCCCAGCCGAAGAACAGCTGCACGAAGTTGTTGGCCGTCACCAGCATCAGCATGAAGAAGGTGAAGAGGCTCAGATAGGCCATGAAGCGGGGGATTCCCCGGTCATGCGCCATGTAGCCGACCGAGTAGACGTGCACCATCGCCGAGACGATCGTCACGACGAGGATCATCACGCCGGACAGCGTGTCGAGCCGCAGTGCCCAATCGACGTCGACGCCGCCGGCGACGATCCAGCTGGCGATCGGCACGATCTGCGCCGTCTCCTGGCCGAGAATGTCGCGGAAGAGGAAGATCCCGAGCACCATCGCGGCGAGCAGCGCGCCGCTGGTGACGAGCTGGGCGCCGCGATCGCCGATCACGCGCCCGAAGAACCCGGCGATCGCGGCGGCCAACAGCGGCAGGAAGACGACGGCGAGCGCCACTCTAGGACCCCGTCATTGCGAGCCGGCGGGACGCCGGCGCGGCAATCTCGCGCAGTGCCTGAGCGCTCTTCGGCATTGCTTC
>JBLMXS010000076.1:0-2562 GCA_050257895.1 Thiohalocapsa sp. | reverse complement strand
GATGTAGAGCACGAAATACGAAAACGCGATCGCCGCCAGATTGCCGAGCACCTCGAGGCCGCAGCGGCCGATGAAGATGTCGAGCGGCGTCACCCGCTGGTGGTAGAGCAGGGCCCAGTTCATGCTGACGACGTTCAGCGCATGCGAAGTGGTGTGGCGGAACAGGAGGAGCGGCAGGTAGCCGCTCCACAGGAACGGGATCAGCGGCAGGCCGTGCTCGATCGGCGAGCGCATCAAGGACCACATGATCAGCACCGGAAAGGCGAACACCAGCGGCTCCGCGAACAGCCAGGCAAAGCCGAGATTGCGCCGCCCCCAGCGCGTCTGGAGCTCGCGCATGAACAGCGCCCCCAGAACCCGCCTGTTCGCCGCCCATGCCTGCAACAGCTTACTCAACAATCCCTCCGCCTCGATGTCGATGACCTCGCCAAGCCACGCCGGTATCGCACCATGAAGACGCGAAGTGCACGAAGATGCATACCGGACCTGCCGTCGTCCGCTCGGCATGCCGGACGTCGACAACCATGCCCTTCGTGTTCTTCGTGCCTTTGGTTAGTTGATCACAGCGCTTGGCGGACCTGCGGCAGCACCTCTTCGGCCAGAATGTGCAGCTGGTCGAGCGCCAGCGCGTTCGGCATGCCGGGCCAGTGCACCGAGGCGACGATGTGGTTGACGCCTAGGCGGCGGTTGAGGCGGACCATCTGCTCGGCCACCTCGGCGGGCGAACCCATCAGGAAGCGGTCTTCCAACAGCTCGCTGAAGGCGTGGTCGAAATCGTCGCCCTTGGGCATCACCTTGTCCTGGCTCCACTCGCGGTAGGCCTTGTATTTCTCTTCGAGATAAGGCTGGGCGCGGCGGATCGCCTCGGCGCGGGTCGCTGCGACGAACACCTCGCGGCGCATCGGCACCTCTGTCGGAAAGGGTTTGCCGTACTCGTCGAGCGCGCGCTTGTAGAGGTCCATCTGGCGCTCGATCGTCGCCAGCGTGTTGTGCGGGTTGATGTACCAGCAATCGGCAAGCCGCGCCGCGCGGCGGATTGCGACGTCGGCGTTGGCGCCGATCCAGATCGGCGGCGTCGGCTTCTGCAGCGGCTTGACGGTGCAGTTCGCCCCATCGAGCTCGAAATGCGAGCCCTTCATCGAGACGAAATCCTCGGTCCACAGCCGCTTGACGGCTTCGAGCCCTTCCTCGAAGCGCTTGCCGAGCCCCGCCCGCGGCACGCCGAACGCCTTGAACTCGACGTCGCGATAGCCGATGCCGCAGCCGAAGACGAGCTTGCCGCGCGACAGGATGTCGAGCGTTGCCAGCTGCTCGGCGAGGTCGAGCGGCTTGTGCAGCGGCAACAGCACGAGGCCGCAGATGAGGCGCAGCCGGGGCGCCACCGCGGCGGCATAGGCGAGGAACGGGATCTGCTGCACGTATTCGAACGGGTGCGCGCTGTAATGCGAGCCCTTGACGATGCCGTCGAAACCGAGCCGCTCGGCCTCCCGGACCAGCGCCAGATCGTCCTCGACGTGCGCCGCGATATCTCCCGGCGGGTGCTGCCCGCGGACAATCAGGCTCAACCGCATCTTGCTGCTGTGGGTCATTCCGGCGCCATGCCCTTCTCGGCCAGCTCCTTTCTGGCGTTGGCGTTCTTGTCGAGAGAGAGGCCCATGCCGCGCAACACGTTGGGCGCTTTGGTAAACTGGATGTTGGAATATTCGATGATCTCGAGCCGATTCCCCCACGGGTCGAGAAAGTCGAGGAACGGCCCCTCGACCATCACGGCGCCGGCCGCCTTCGCCAGCTCGACGATGCGCGAGCGGTCGTCGACAACAAAGCCGATATGCCGGCGCTCGACGCCTTCCTGCCGGCCCTCTGGCACCCGCGTCAGGTTGATGAACTGGTCGCCCAGGTCGATGAAGGCGTTGCGCTCGCCCTTGCCGCGCAGGCTGAACTCGAAGATGCGGCCATACCATTCCAGCGCTTGGTCGATGTCGCCGACCTCGATCGCGACGTGGTTGATGCCGACGAGCCGCGGCTTCGTGGTGTCAGACATATCGGTACTCCCGCCCGGGAATTCGGCGTGCCATTTGGCCCCACGCCGGGGCGGCGTGCAAGCGGCCGGAGGGCTTACCACGACGGCACGAAGGACCCGAAGGGGATGAGAATACCTTCGTCCTCTGCGTGTCTTCGTGGTGATATACGGCCAGGGCGACAACGTGGTTCGGGGGATCGATGCCTGATTGGATCATCACCACGGCGGTCGGGACGGGCGAAAAGGGTTTCGCAGGCGACGGCGGGCCTGCGCAAGCGGCGCTGCTCAATGGGCCGTTCGATGTCGCCTTCGACGCTGCGGGCAACCTGCTTTTCGCCGACACGTTCAACAACCGCATCCGTCGCGTCGATGTCCGCACCGGAATCATCACCACAGTCGCCGGCAACGGCGAGGAGGGATATTCCGGCGACGGCGGGCCGGCGACCGGGGCATCGCTCAACCAGCCCTACGGCATCGTGCTCGACCGCGCCGGCACCCTCTACATCGCCGACCGGCTCAACCGCCGCGTCCGCCGCGTCGAT
>JBLMXS010000075.1:0-17498 GCA_050257895.1 Thiohalocapsa sp. | reverse complement strand
GGTTTGCCGGGCAATCCGGTGTCGACGCTGGTCTGCTCGCTCTTATTCCTGCGGCCGGCGCTCGACAAATTGAGCGGCCTGCCTGCGGACCCGGCGGCGGCGACAGCGCGGCTCGGCGTCGCGGTCAGGCAGAACGACCGCCGCCAGGATTACCTGCGCGCGCGGCTCGTGCGGGCCGCCGACGGCGTCCTCGAGGCGGTGCCGTTCGAGGTGCAGGACAGCTCGATGATGCGGCCGCTGGCCGCCGCCGACTGCCTCGTCGTGCGGCCGCCGCACGCGCCGCCGCTCGCCGCCGGCGCCGAGGTGCCGATCGTCGCATTCGCCGGCAGCGCGCTTCCGCTGTAGGCATTCACAGTACGCCGAGCAAGGTCGCCGCGACCCAGAACAGCGCGAACGAGACGGCGGCGATGAAGAGCAACAGGATGATCCTGAGCGCCCCGAGGGCGTGGTGCGCCGCTGGCCGCTGCAGCTGCCCAGGATCGGGCTGGATGCGATAGTCGCTGATCGGCTCGCGGTCGCTCATCTCGGCCTGGCGTGTTTCGGGGGGCGGAGTGATCGTCATCAATCCTCCACAGGATGGCCGCGCCGCTGCCCCTCGGCGCCCAGGGATTACCTCAGGGATTACCGGTCGCGGGCGATGACGCGGCGCGCCCGCCGACGAGCCCGGATTTGAGGGTGCCGGTGGGCTCGATCGGCGGCTCGCTTGTTTCTGCCGGCGGGCGTCGCGGCGCCGCCGCCATCGGGCCCGGCAGCCGCGGCGCGCGCCGGCCCGCGTCGTCGTCGATCGAGGCGGCGATGTCGGCCGTCTTTGCTTCGGCGCGCGTCTGCTCCCATGGCGAAAATGCCTGCAGCAGCTGGTCGGCGCGGCGCGCCGCCGCCGCGTTGCCCCGTCGCGCCGCGGCGCGGTACCAGGCATAGGCGTCCGGCTTCGAGGCCTCGATCCCCTCGCCGCGCTCATAGAGGATCGCGAGATTGACCATCGCCGCGACCACGCCGTGCGCCGCCGCGCGGTGGTACCAGACTGCCGCCTCGAACGGATCGCGCCGCACCCCATCGCCCTTCGTATAGGCGACCGCAAGATTGTACTGCGCCAGCGGGTGGTTGTGCTCGGCCGCCTTGCGGTACCAGGCGACGGCGGCGGCGTAGTCGGCCCGGACGCCGCGGCCGCGCTCGTAGAGGACGCCGAGATCGTACTGCGCCCGCACGACGCCGTTCTCGGCGGCGCGGCGGAACCAGGTCGCGGCGGCCGCATAGTCCTGCGCCACCCCCTCACCCTTGGCGTAGAGGATCGCCAGCGCGACCTGCGCCTCGCTGTCGCCGGCCGCGGCGCGCTCGGTGTAGTAGGCGGCGCGCTGTGCCGGATCGGCCGGCGGCGCCGTGGCGGCGGCGTGCGGCACCAGCCGGAGCAGCAGCGCGCCCGGCAGCCGCAACAACGCCGGGAAACCGACGCCGATTTCGAGCCCGGCAGCGATCGCCAGCGCCGCCGCGACGCCGCCGCCGACCAGGACCAGCCGCCGCCCGCGGCGCGGTGCGGCGGACGCGGCGGCGCTCGATTCGTGATGCCGCCGATCCTCGGGCGGCGCGGCGGCCTCAGGCGACGCCAGCGGCAGGTGCTGCCGGCCGTCGTCGCTTGGGCGCTGACCGTCAGCGAGCGGCGCGGCAACCGGCGCCGCGACCGGCGGCAGGAACCGTCGTCGCACCGGGCGGCGACTCGTCGCCGGCAGCCGGATCTCGGGCAGGTCATTCTCGAAGTCGACGATCGCCGGCTCGACCAGCGGCGGCACCTCGGTGACCGGCACCCCGGCGGCCTCGGCAGGGAGCGATGAGGGGAGCGATGGCGGGAGCGGCGGGGGCAGTTGCAGCGTGACCGGCGCAGCCGCGGCCGCGACGCCGCTGGCGCGGGTCGGCTGCGGGTCGCGGATGAAAGCTGCTTCGGCCATTGAACGAACGGGCGGTGAGAGGGCCGGTCTTCATAGCATGACGCACGAACATCGAGCACCCCGGGCGTCGGCCCCATCATGCCAGGCGGTGCGGCGGCCTAGACCCTTCCTCGGGGGCTCCCGGCATGGCAGGCTGAGACCTAGCGCTTCCGCACCCGGATGAGGTTTTCGGCTGTGAAACCGAAACCATGCACATCGCATTCCCGGCGCAAGCCGGGATCCATGCCGCAACCCTCTGGGGGCGGAGAAATGGGCCCCGGCTTTCCGCGGGGATGCGGTCTGTTAGGGTGCGCCGTCGCCTTGCCGCGTCATTGTGAAAAAAAATGATCGCCGAGCACCTGATTTCGCTGCTCCGCACCGTCGCAATCGTCTACGCGCTGCTGCTGGCGACGTATCTGGCGACCTGCCTCGCAGTCGCAATCCTCAACCGGCGGCTGGCGGTTGCCAAGATCCAGGCGCGCGAGACGAGCCCGGACCAGGTGCGCCGCGACCGCCGCCAGAGCTTCCTTTCGCTCGCCGCCATCGCCGCCATGTTCGGCACCGGCCACTGGCTTTACGCCGATCTCGGATGGGGCCTCCCGGCAACCCACAGCATTCTCGGCATGGCGGTCTCCTTCGTCGCCTCGCTGGTGCTGTTCGACACCTGGTTCTACTGGTTCCACCGGCTCATCCACACCCGCCCCTTCTACCGCTTCGTGCACCGCTGGCACCACCTCACCGTGACGCCGGTTGCCTGGTCCAACAACAGCGACCGGCTCCTCGACAATCTGTTCCTGCAATCCTATTGGCTGGTGGCGCATTTTCTGCTGCCGGCGGCGCCGTTGGTGCTGATCGCGCACAAGCTTTATGACCAGGTGACCGGCGTGGTCGGCCATTCCGGCTACGAGCACGGCGGCATGTGGTGCTGGCCGCCGTCGCCGCTGGTCGGCGTCACCCACCACGACCAGCATCACCGCTTTTTCCGCTGCAATTACGCCACCCACTTCACGCTGTGGGACCGCCTGATGGGAACCCTGCATCCCGAGCACGACGCCGAGCTGAAGCGCAATCTCTTGGCCACGGCCGCCGCAAAACGCGCCCCCCGCGAGCGCCGAGCCGCGTAGTCCTGGCTTGGCCCCCCTCACCCCAACTCTCTCCCCGTACGCGGGGAGAGGGACAGGATGGAGGGGCCGCCCGCGGCTCCTCGAACGCGCTTGAGAGGGGTTATCCCGCCGGGCTCAGCACGCCGCGGCGGATCTGGTCGCGTTCGATTGATTCGAAGAGGGCGCGGAAATTGCCTTCGCCGAAGCCTTCGTTGCCCTTGCGCTCGATGATCTCGAAAAAGATCGGGCCGATCACCGTCTCGGTGAAGATCTGCAACAGGAGGCCCTGGCCCTGCGTCGGCGCGCCATCGATCAGGATCTGGTCGCGCTTGAGCCGGGCGAGGTCTTCGCCGTGGCCAGGCAGACGCGCGTCGACCGCCTCGTAATAGGTCTCCGGCACCGCCATGAAGCCGACCTGCCGCGCCCGCAGGGCCTCGACAGTGCGGTAGATGTCGGCGGTGGCGAGCGCGATGTGCTGGATCCCCTCGCCGTGATAGGCCTCGAGGTATTCGGCGATTTGCGACTTGTCGTCGGCGCTCTCGTTGATCGGAATGCGGATCTTGCCGTCAGGGCTGGTCATCGCCTTGGAGCGCAGCCCGGTCAGCTGGCCCTCGATGTCGAAATAGCGCACCTCGCGGAAATTGAAGAGCCGCTCGTAGAACTCGGCCCACAGTGCCATGCGGCCGCGATGCACGTTGTGCGTCAGGTGGTCGATGGCGGCGAGGCCCGCTCCCGCCGGCATCTTTTCGGCGATCAGCGGGACGAAATCGACGTCGTAGATCGTCTGCCCGCCGTAGCGGTCGACGAGATAGATGAGGCTGCCGCCGATCCCCTCGATCGCCGGGATGTTGAGCTCCATCGGACCGAGTTTGCCGTGCACCGGCTTGGCGCCGAGGTTGATTGCGCGCTCGTAGGCGGCGCCGGCGTCCTTGACGCGGAAGGCGATGGCGCAGACCGAGGGGCCATGCAGCCGCGCAAACGCCTGCGCGAAGCTTTCGGGCTCGGCGTTGAGGATGAAATTGACGTCGCCCTGCTTGTAGAGCGTGACGTTTTTCGAACGGTGGCGGGCCGCCGCAACAAATCCCATGCGCTCGAACAGCGCGCCGAGAAGCTGCGGGTCGGGGCCGGTATATTCGACGAACTCGAACCCGTCCGTCCCCATCGGGTTGTCCCATAAATCAGCCATGCCGCGCCTCCGCCGCGTTCCTCCCTCGATGTGGTCAACGCCGCAACGGCCGCCAAGACCGCAGCCCGGTTGCCTGCGGTGATGCGCCATCCATTGATGGGTAAAAGGCGGGATCGATGCCGCGGGCTGCGCGGTTAATTTAAATAAAGGGCGGCGCCACTTGCCAATGCCGCCAGCATTCGCAGCAGAATTGGAGGCAGAGCATGCCGGAAAACAAGCCGAAGCCGACCAAGCCGGAAGTCTATCGCGAATCGAACAGCCCCGGTGCGAAGGGACAGGTCGGGCGCGACATCCCGGACGAAAGCAAGGAGCATCACACCGAGATCGCCGTCGATGCCGGCCATAAGGACGGCGAGCACCGCCCGAAAAAGCCGTAAACAGCCGTTCTCGCGTCAGGAAAGGCCCCGCCGCGCGGGGCCTTTTCCTATTCGGACCGCGGGCATCTTGCCCGCATGCGGGCGGGACGTCCGCTATCCCGATTATCCGCCGGCGTCGGCGGCCGCGCGGCGCAGCAGCAGCTGGCCGTAGGGCGCCATCGCCGCTTGGCGGCTGGCGGCATGGTGCGTCAGGATGATCTCGATGTCGCGGCGGATCTCCTGCAGCGGATCGCTGTCATAGGTCCAGCGGGCGCCGCACAACTCGCACAGCCGCTCGACCGCCCCTTTCACCTGATGCTGCGCATAGACCATGTCGCGGCGCGCCCGCAGCGCCTCGGAAACATCGATGCGGCGACCGGAAGCGACCGCCTCGCTACTGTAGTCGCGGCCCCAATGCAGGAGGCGGGTCGCAACATCGATCGCCGCCGCCGCCTCGCCGACCGCCATCTGCACGACCTCGGACTCGGCCAGCCGCGTCACGCCGCGCGACACCCGCGTCGACAATGCGCGGGTCGCGACCTCCAGCGCCTTGCCGCCGAGCGCGATCGCCACCGGCGGCAGCGAATACGACACCAGGAAGCCGCGCGGCGCCCACACCACCGGGTAGTCGGGGTGAACCTGCGCGCCCGGCACGTTCCCGGCAAAAAAATCGGCGATCATCACGGCGCGATGCTCGGGGATAAAGACGTCGTGCAATACCAGCGACTTCGAGCCGGTGCCGCGCAGCCCCAACACATGCCAGTCGTCGACGATCTCGATGTCGCTGAACGGCACAAGCAGGTAGGCGGCGTGGCGCATATCGCCCATCTCGCCGAGAAAGGCGCCGAGGATCGCCCATTGCGCGTAGTCGCAGCCGCTGGAAAAACTGCAGCGGCCGCTGAGCCGCCAGCCGCCTGCCGTCTTCGTCGCCGCCGCGCGCGGCGCCAACGATGAGGCGGCAACCGCCGACGGGTCGTCGCCCCAGACGTCGATTTGCGCCTGCTCGGGATAAGCAGTGACGATCCACTGGTGCTCGGCCAGCACCGCATAAACCCAGGCCGACGACGCGCAGCCCCAGGCCAGTTCCTCGACGATCCGCGAGAAGATGCTGAACCGTCCCTGCAGCCCGCCGAACCGCTTCGGCACCAGGATGCGCATGATGCCGGCGTCGTGGTATTCGGCGATCGTCTCGGGCGGCACCCGCCGCTCGGCGGCGGCCTGCGGCGCCCGCTCGGCGAGACGCGGCACCAGCGCCCGCGCCCGTTCCAGCAGCGCCCGCTCGTCAGGCGGCAGCCCGCTGTCGTCGCCGGAACGGGGCGTCCGGTCAGGCATCGAGGACATGGCGTGCCAATTTTCCCGTACGGTTCAGCTGGGTTCCCTCTCCCCGTCTTACAGGGAGAGGGACAGGGTGAAGGGCCGTTTCAAATTTACCTCGCGCCATTGCCAAGACGCTTCTCGATCGCAGATCAGGGCGCCCGGATAGGGCTCCCCTCACCCCGGCCCTCTCCCCGCGAGCGGGCGAGGGAGACGTCAGGCAGCGTCGGCGACCGGGATCGGCGGCTCCCCCTTCAGCATCAGGCGATAGAGGTAGCGCCGCTCGTTCATGTCGTAATCGGGGTTGGCCTTGTGCATGACGCTGCGGTTGTCCCACAGCACCATATCGCCGTAGCGCCATTGGTGGCGGTATTCGTATTGCGGCTGCGTTGCATGCGCCATCAGCTCGGCGACGAGATCGAGCGCCTCGTCGTCCGGCATGCCGATTATCGACTCGATCCTGACCGGGTTGAGGTAGAGCGCCTTGCGGCGGTTCTCCGGGTGGACACGGACCAGCGGGTGGATCCCCGGCGGCGGCAGCTGTTGCAGGCTGTCCTCGGACAATGGCCGCAGTTCGCGCGGGCTGTATTTGCTGAGATAGACATGCACCGCCTTTAACGGGTCGATCGTCTTTTTCGTCGCCTCGGGCAACTCGTCATAGGCGAGGTGCATGTTGACGTATTGCGTGTCGCCGCCAGAGCTCGGCAGCGAGACGGGATAGAGGATCGTCGCCTTTGGCGGCGCCGGGTGGTTCGAGTGGTCGCTGTGGAAGGTCTCGCCCGAGATGTAGCGCTTGCCCGGCACCGTCTGCTCGTTCGAGACGTAATACATCTGCGGATAGCCGGGAACGTGCATCTCCTTCTTGTCGTGCGGCTGCAATTCGCCCCACAGCTGCACCGCCTTGAGAAAATCGTCCGGCTCGTAGTGCTGGTCGCGCACCACCAGCACGTGGAATTGGGCGAAGGCGTGGTTGAGCGCGGCGCGGGTTTCCGGATCGATCTCCCGCCTCAAATCGAGGCCGCGGATCTCGGCGCCGGTGTGTCCGGTCAAGGGCGTGATCATGAACGCCATGGCGGTGCCTCCCTGAGAGAGGCACCGACTCTAAGACGCGTGGCGCACAGCGTCAAACCGTCGCTCTCATACCGGCAAAAGGGGCCAGAGCCCTCCACCTCGATGGGGGGAGGGAAGAAAGTCAGGAGACCGCGGCCAGTTCGCGGGCGCGCACCGAACGCGCGGCGGCGACGTGGTCCTTGGCGAGCACGGTGTACACCGCCGGCAGGACGAACAGCGTGAACAGCGTGCCGACCGACATGCCGGCGACGACGACGAGACCGATCGAGAAGCGCGAGGAGGCGCCGGCGCCGCTCGCCATGACGAGCGGCACGAGGCCGACGACCATCGCCGCCGTCGTCATCAGAATGGGGCGCAGGCGCACGCGCGCCGCCTTTTCGATCGCGCGCCGCCGGTCGAGCCCTTCGCTGATCTGCAATTGGTTGGCGAACTCGGTCATCAGGATGCCGTGCTTCGAAATGAGGCCGATCAGCGTCACCAGCCCGACCTGAGTATAGATGTTCATCGTCGTGCCGGGGATGTCGGTCCCCATGAAGTTGCCGTTGATGATGAACAATGGCAGCAGAGCCCCGAAGATCGACATCGGCACGCTGACGAGGATCACCAAGGGATCCCGCAGGCTCTCGAACTGCGCCGCCAGCACGAGGAAGATGACGATCAACGCAAACACGAAGGTGAGGACGAGCTGGTTGCCCTCGTGGACGTATTGCCGGGCGTCCGAGAGATAGTCGTGGCTGAAACCGGCCGGCAGCAGCGCCGCCTGCTGTTCGAGGAAATCGACTGCATCGCCCATCGTGATGCCGGGCATCGGCACCGCCTGGAACGTGGCCGAGTTGAGCTGGTTGTAGCGGGTCAGCGCGTTCGGCGCGGTAATCGTCTTGACCGAGACGAGGTTCGACAATGGCACGGGCTGGCCCGACACGCTCGTGACATAGTACCGGGTCAGCGCCTCCGGGGTCAGCCGGTCCATCCGCGGCACCTGTGGGATCACCTCGTAAGAGCGGCCCGCAAGGTTGAAGCGGTTGACGTAGTTCTCGCCGACCAGCGTCGCCAGCGTGTCGCCGATCGCCTGCATCGTGACGCCGAGATCGTTGGCCTTCGAGCGGTCGATATTGACTTCGATGGTCGGCTGGTCGAAGGCGAGATCGCTGTCGACGACGATGAAGAGGCCGCTCTTCCGCGCCGCCGCCTTCAGCTTTTCCATCGCCTGGTAGATCGTCTGGAAATCCCCGGTCGAGCTGATCACCATCTGCACCGGCAGGCCGCCGATCGAGGCCGGCAACGGCGGCAGCGAGAAGACGAAGGCCTGCATCCCCTCGACCGAACTCACCTTCCTCTGCAAAATCGGCTTCAGCGTCTGGGCGCTGCGCGAGCGGTCGTTCCACGGCTTCAGGATGACGCCGGCGATCCCTTTGTTGGGGCCGCCGCGGCCGTTAACGACAAAGCGCAGATCGGCTTCCGGGATCGAGCCGAATTGCTTGTCGAGCTCCTTGCCGTAGAAATTGGTGTAGTCGAGATTGGCGTATTGCGGCGCCTTGGTCAGCGCGAACAGCACACCTTGGTCCTCCTCGGGCGCCAGCTCCTTCTTGGTGTTGACGTACATGAAGGCGAGTGCGGCGAACACCGCGACGGCGAACAGCGCGGTCACCGGCCGGTAGTCGAGCGAGCGCCGCAGCCGCCGCTCGTAGGCCTCGGCCAGGCGGTTGAAGACGCGGTCGATCAGGCGCGCGAAGCGGCCCTGCGCCGAGGTACGGCTCAACAGCAGCGAGCACATCATCGGCGACAGCGTCACCGCGACAATGCCCGAGATGATGACGGCGCCGGCCAGCGTGAAGGCGAACTCGCGGAACAGCGTGCCGGTGACCCCGCCCAAAAACCCGATCGGCGTGTATACCGCGGCCAATGTCAGGGTCATCGCGATGATCGGCCCGGCGATTTCGCGCGCCCCGATCAACGCGGCCTGCGGCGCGCTCTTGCCCTCCTCGATATGGCGATAGATATTTTCCAGGACAACGATGGCGTCGTCGACGACGAGCCCGATCGCCAGCACCATCGCCAGCAACGTCAACAGGTTGAGCGTGAACCCGAGCGCCGCCATGATGATCCCGGCGCCGATCAGCGATAAGGGGATCGTGACGATCGGGATCAGCACCGAACGCACGCTGCCGAGGAACAGGAAGATCACCGCGACGACGATGACCACCGCCTCGCCGAGCGAGGTTTCGACCTCGTCGATCGAGGACTGGATGAAGCGGGTCGAATCGTAGGCGACCTGCATCTTCATCGACGGCGGCAGGTTGCGCTGGAGCTCCGGCAGCAAGGCTCGCACGCCCTTGACCAGCGTCAGCGGGTTGCCGGTCGGGGTCGCCTGAACGCCGATGAACACCGCCTGCTGCCCGTTCATCATCACGCTCGAGGACCAGCTCTGCGCCCCGAGATCGACCGTCGCGATGTCGTCAAGCCGTACCACGGCGCCGCCCGCCGCCTTGACGACCATGTGCTTGAACTGCTCGACGTCGTCGAGCCCGGTCTTGGCCGCGATGTTGGTGACGGTGAAGAAGCCCTTCGCCTGCCCCGGCGCCGACTGGTAGTTGTTGGCGCGGATCGCCTGCGCGACGTCGCTGGCGGAAATGCCGCGCGCGGCCATTTTCGCCGGGTCGAGCCACACCCGCATCGCGAAGGTCTGGCCGCCGAGAATGTCGGCCGAGGCGACGCCGTCGACGGTCGACAACAGCGGCTGCACGACGCGGGTCAGGTAATCCGAGATCGCCGCGCTCGACAGCTCGGTGCTGGAGAAGCCGATGTACATGACCGCGGTGGTCTGGCCGGTCGCCTTCAGGATGACCGGGTCCTGCGCCTGCGCCGGCATCAGGTATTTGACCTGCTGGACCTTCGCCATCACGTCGGTCAGCGCCTGGCTCGGGTCGTAATTGAGCCGGATATAGGCGGTGACGGTGCTGGTGCCCTGGATCGAGGTCGAGGTCAGGTAGTCGATGCCTTCGGCGCTGGCGACCGCCTGCTCGATCGGCGTCGTGATGAAGCCCTGGATCAGATCGGGCGAGGCCCCGGGATAGGAAGTCGTCACCGTGATCGTCGTGTTGTAGAGCCGCGGATACTGGCGGATCTGCAGACCGAGCAGCGATTTCGCGCCGATCAGCAGGATCAAGAGACTGACGACCAGCGCCAGCACCGGCCGGCGGACGAAGATGTCGGTGAATTTCATCAGTGCAACCGTCGGTCCCTAACCACAAGACACCAACAGATCGCATTCCCGGCGCAAGCTGGGATCCACCTCGCCGACCGCACGGGCGGCTGATCCGTGGGTCCCGGCTTTCGCCGGGAATGCGGAGGCAAAAAAGCGCCAATGCAGAGCATCTGGTGACGCGATGATCACCCTGTCCTCATCATCTCACTGCCTCATTGCTGAATGAGCAGCTTCATTGCGGCGTCGGGTTGGTGGGCGGCTGCGGCGGCGGGTTGCCGCTGACGACGACGCGGCCGCCGTCCTGCAATTTGATCTGGCCGGCGGCGGCGACAAGTTGCCCCGGCTTGACCCCGGACAGGATCGCCACCTTGTTGTCCCAGCGCGTCCCGGTCTTGACCGCGATGCGGTGCGCCGTCAGCAGGGGCTTGCCTGCCGCGTCCTTGCCGTCATCGCGGATCGCGTAGACGCTATCGCCGTAGAGCGTGTAGTCGACCGCGGTCTGCGGCAGCACCACCTGGTCGGGCGACGGCGGCAACACCACCGCGGCGTTGACGAACATCCCCGGCAACAGCGCCTCGTCGGGGTTGGCCATCGTCGCCTGCACCTTGATCGTCCGGGTCTCGGCGCTGATCTGCGGCTCGATCGTCGTGATCTTGGCCGCGAAGACGCGGCCCGGGAAGGCGTCCGCCGTGACGTCGACGCGCTGGCCGACCTTGATCTGCGGCCGCATCGCCGACGCCAGCGTGAAGTTGACGTACAGCTCGTGCAGGTCCGTCAGCGTGACGAGCGCGGCGCCCTGGTTGACGTATTGGCCGAGATCGACCTGCCGCACCCCGAGGCGGCCGGCGAATGGCGCGCGCACCTGTTTCTGCGCGATGATCGCCTCGGTCTTAAGGATCTGGGCACGCGCCTGGTCGAGCTGCGATTGCGTCTGGTCGACAGTCTGCTGCGGCCCGAATTGCCGCTGCGCCAGCGCCTTCGCCCGCTCCAGCGACACTGCCGCGTAGCGCGCCTGCGCTTCGTAATTGGCGAGGTCGGCGCGGTCCGGCGCATCGTTGAGCTGGACGAGCGGGTCGCCGGCCTTCACCGCGGCGCCGGACGCGAACAGGATCGCCGTCACCCGCCCGCCGACCTCGGGCGTCACGGTCACCTGGTGCACCGCCGCCAGCGAGCCGATGCCGGTGGCAAAATGCGGTACCGTCTCGCTCGTTGCGCGCGCCGCGGCGATCACCGCCGGCGGCGGCTTCTGCGTAGCGAAATGCGCGGCGATGCCCTGCGAGCGCATGCGGTTGAACCCGTAGAAGCCGCCCAGCACCAGCGCCAGCAGCAGGCCGACGATGATCATCCAGCGCAGCGTCCGCGGCCGCCCCGGCACCGCGCGCCGTTCCTTCTTCGCCTCGCGCGCGACGACGCCGTCGGCGGCGCCGGGAGCGACCAGTTGGTTCATATCGCCGTCCATCACTCCCCGCCCCTAGTCAGCGGCCGCGTGCAGAGCCGGTTGCGCGGCGGCCTCGGCCGCCGCGATCGCGGCGTCGAGAACGCCGATGCCGCGCAGAATGAATGTGCTGGCCTCGTCGACGATGGAGTCGAGCGCCCCCTCATAGGGGACGCAATGGCGCCCCGGCAGCGCCGCGAACGCCATCATCGCCGCGACGTGCTGGGCAAACCAGAACCGGTTGGCCGGCGCCACGCGGCGCGGCGCCGCGTCGCCGGCGGCGATGGCCGCATCCAGCGAGGCCTCGAACAGCGGCACGACGCGGCCCGCGACGGTCTCGAACAGTTCCCGGGCATAGTCGCCGTCTTCCAGAAAGCTATGCAAGACCAACCGCGTACGGGACTCGAGCTCGGTCCGCTCGGCCTCGTCGCCGAGCAGGAAGCGGCGCACCATGAAGCGCACCATGCACACCAGCGTCCTGGTCGACGGCTGCAATGTGGCAAGCTTTTCGAGCGCCGGGTCGCCTTCGCAGCCGAGCCGCAGGATCTCGCGATAGAGCAGCTGCTTTGACGGGAAGTGGCGGAACAAGAGCGCTTCGGAAATGCCGGCAGCCTCGGCGATCTCGCGCGTCGTGGTGCCGGCGAACCCCTTGCGGGCAAACAACGGCACCGCCGCCGTGACGATGCGCTTGCGACGTTCGTCGCCGTCGAGCCGGGTTGCCGCCATGGGCGCGAAGTAAGCGCTTACTTACCTCCGGTCAAGGTCCGGCACGATGATTTCCTCGATCCGGCCATGCGACAGCGCGAAGATGCAGTCCTGCGGCACCGGCAGCCGCAGCGCCTCTTCCCGCGCCAGGCCGGCGTAAAGCCCGCGCAGCACGCGCGTCGCGACGCCATGCGTGACCGCGATCACCGGCCCCTCGCCGACCTCGCGCAGCCACTCGGCGATCAGCGCCGCGAACTCGTCGTAGCGCTGGCCGTGCGGCGTCGCGAAGTACCATTCGAATTCGACAAAGCCGGCCCCAAGGCGGGCGCGGATCTCGCGGCGGTCGAGCCCGTCCCAGGCCCCAAGCGAGATCTCGCGCAGCCGCGGATCGAAGCGCAGCGGCACCGCCGCGCCGAGAGCGCCGGCGATGATCTCGGCGGTGCGCCGGGCGCGGCCGGTCGGGCTGGCGACAATCGGCGCCGCCGCCGGAGCCGGCAACGCTTTCAGACGATGCCCGATCGCCTCGGCCTGGGCGACGCCGCGCGCCGTCAGCGGCGAGTCCTGCCAGCCCTGGTAGCGGCGGGCGCGGTTCCACTCGGTCTCGCCGTGGCGGACGAGAAAGATCGTCACCGCTGCCCTCGCCGCAGCCGGTAGAGGACATGGCGGCGGTAGGGGTGCCGGTCGGGCAGCGCCGGGTGGTCGAAATCTTCCGCCGGCCTACGCCGCATGCCGAGCCGCTCCATCAGCCGCCAGGACGGCTCGTTGGCCGCCACCGTATAGGCGACGATCTCGTCGAGACGGAGCCGCAGGAAGGCGTCGTCGAGCGCCGCCCGCGCCGCTTCCAGCGCGTAGCCTTGCCGCCAATAAGGGTGCGCAATGCGCCAGGCGATTTCCACCGCCGGCGTGAACGGCAGCATCCAGCGCACCCGGTTGAGCCCGACGACGCCGATGAAGTCAGCCTCTCCTGGAAGTTCGACGACCCATTGGCCGAACCCCTCGCTCCGCCAATGGGCCCGCGCCCGGCGCACCCATTCCTGCGCGCCCGCCGGGTCGAGCGGCGGCAGGTACTGCATCACCAAGGGGTCCGCGGCGAGCGCGGCGAAGGGCGCCGTATCCGCGTCCCGCCATTCGCGCAGTCGCAGCCTCGGGGTGCGCAGCGCCAGATTCACGGCTATTTCTTCCCGGCGCCGCCGCCGGCCATCTGGCTGAAGAACATCTCCTGCAATTGCTCGAAGCCTTTGAGCCCGGCCGGCATCCATATTTTCAGCAGGGTTTCGGGGTCGAGCGCCTTGAGGCCGGCGCGCATCCGCTCCTCGACTTCCTTCAACAGCTGCTCCTGCATCGGCTGGACGTCCGGCAAGCCGAAAAATGCGCGCAGCTCCTCGGGCGTGCAGTCGACATCGAGGGAGATTTTCATGCGTCCTCCGCGGCTTCGGAGCCTCGTAGGATGGGCTGAGCGTAGCGAAGCCCATCGGTTGCAGCGCCACATGGTGGGCTTCGCATGCGCTAAGCCCACCCTAACCGTCAAAGATGCTCGGCGACGGCGGCGTGGTAGCGGCGCAAGGCGCCGAGATGGTCGCTCATCGTGTGGCCGGGGATGCGTTGGTGATGGCGGCGGTTGAACGTCGTCGTCAGGCAGAGATGCGTGGCGCCGGCATCCTTCCAGAAGCGCGCCTCGCGGCCCCAGTCGGCTTCGGCGCCGGAGCCCATCGCGACCCACACCTCGATGCCAACATGCGACGGGTCGCGGCCGGCCGCTTCGGTCAACGAGCGCAGCCGGGCAAACACGTCGAGCGCGCTCTGGTCCGGCGGATAGGCGTTCGGCATCCAGCCGTCGCCCCATTTGGCGACCCGCTCGAGCGTCCGCTCGTGATGCCCGCCGAACCAGACCGGCACCCTGCCGCTGTTCGGCCGCGGGTTGATGCCGGCATCCTCGATCGTGTGCCAGCGGCCCTTGAAGGTGACGTGCGGCTCGGCCCACAGCGCCTGCATGACCTGCACCTGCTCTTCGGAGCGCCGGCCGCGGTTGTGGAAGTTCTCGTTGAGGCCGACATACTCAACCTCGTTCCAGCCGACCCCGATCCCCAGGCGGAAGCGGCCGCCGCACAAGACGTCGAGGCAGGCCGCCTGCTTGGCGACCAGCGTTGTCTGGCGCTGCGGCAGGATCAGCACGCCGGTCGAGAAGCCGAGCTTCGTCGTGCAGCCGGCAAGATATCCGAACAGCACGAACGGGTCGTGGAACAGGTCTTCCGAGGTGTTGCGGTCCCAGCCCGGGCGGCTCGCCGCATTGACCCCGAGCACGTGGTCCGGGGCTTCGAGAAAATCGTAGCCGATCGCCTCCGCATTTTGCGCGAAGTCGCGCACGGTCTGCGGATCGCCGCCGATATCGCCGAGCGGCAAGAGCGCGCCGAGCTGCATGGTCCCTCTCCCCGGTTGTGGCCCGTGGCAGAAGTTACACCAAACCAAGGTGCCGCAGGACGGATAAGCGAAAGCGCAATCCGCCGCGCGACAATCGGGCCCCGTGGGGATCGGCGGAATGCGCTGCGCTTTGCCGCCTAAGGGAGCCTCAAAAGCGGTAGCGCAGCCCCAGCGTGATCGCGGCGGCGTCGAGGGTCGCGGTCATCGAGGCGTTCGGACGGACGCCGGGGGCGAAGTTGGGTCCGCCGCCGATGTCGGGAGCAAGGCCGGTGTCGGCGCGTCCCAGATTGTCCCAGCTTGCGGCCAGCACCAGCGCGAGGCTCGGGGTCAGCCGTCGCCCGAGGCTCGCGCCGGCGCCGTAGGCGAGGTTGAAGCGGCGCCGGGCCGGAAAGGGCTCTTCGATGAGGGTGCCGACGTCGCGTACCCCGTGGCTGCGCAGGCTGGCGGCGCCGATCTCCAGCGAAGCGTCGATGAACCAATCGGCGGCCAGATCGGAAGCGAGGCCGGCGCCGAGGAAGACGCCGTGCGCCGTCACCGTCATGCGCTGCGGAAAGGACGGCGAAAGCAGCTGCGGAGCGGACGGGTCGCGGAAGAAGAGCCCGTCCGCGGCGGCCGTGCGCGTGCCGAAATAGCGGTATGTTGCGCGCAGGAACACCGGGCCGGCGAAGCGGTAGCCGAGCGATCCGGCGGCGGCGCTCGACCCCGGTTCTCGCGCACGCGTTGCGGCAGGATGCGGCTGCCCTCGGTCGGATTGGCGGTGAACAGGCTGCCGACCGGGTCGTCGTAGGCGACCGACGCGAGCCGTCCGTGAGCCGCTCCGAACCCGCCCTCGATGAACATACTGCCAGCCGCCGCCGGCGGCGTCGCCGTTGCTAGCAAAGCGGCCGACAGCAGCGGCAGCAGCGGCGGTCGAACTAGTGTCCTGGTTCCCAAATTTGTCGGATCATCGTTCTACTCAGGTCTTGTCGAGCCAGAACGTATCTTCGCGCACCACGTCATAGATGCCGAAGTAATTGGCCGGGTTGTGGCCCTTGACGTAGCTGTACCAGACGTCGTTGATCTGCTCCCACGCGACCGGCAATACCGGCGGATCCCCTTCCATGATCTCCTCGGTCTGGCCGACCAATGCCTTGCGCTTCTCCGGGTCGACCTCGCGGTCGATCTGGTCGACCAGGGCGTTGAACTTCTCGTTGTTCCAGAACGAATAGTTCTGCGGCCCGCCGGTGCGGTACCAGGCGTTGAAATAATCCGACGGGTCGAGCAGCGTCGACACGATGGCGCCGATCGCCAGATCGAAATGCCCGCTGGCGGTGTCGTCAAACCACACCGACTCGACGACGGTGCGCAGATTGGTCTGGATATTAAGGCTCTCCTGCAGCATCGCCTGGATCGCCTGCGCCCACAGCTTGAAGCTCGGCACGTCGCGCACCAGGAAATCCAGCCCCTGGATGCCGTTGGGATGGCCGGCGGCGGCGAGCAGAGCCTTTGCTTCCTTCACCGACGCCGTCGTGTCCTCCTGGTAGCCGATGCGCTTGAACAGCTCCTCCTTTGGCGTCGCCCACTCGGAGAACGGGTAGATGAAGCCGCCGACCTGCATCGGCGTCACATCCTTGACGACGTCGACGAGGGTGTGCCGGTCGAACGCCAGGTGCATCGCCCGCCGCACCCGCGGGTCGTCGAGCGGTTTTTTCTTGCTGTTGACCCAGGTGCCCTGGATGACGCTCTGGTTGAAGCGTGCCACCGACATGCCCGGCGTCTCCTTGGCTTTCCGCCAGGTGACGGGATCGGTGATGCGGACGTAATCGACGCGCCCCGACAGGATCGCCGACCCAAGCTCGGTCGAGAACGGCAGCGCGTGGTAGAACGTGATGCCGTCGAGGTACGGCAACGGCTTGTTCCAGTAGGTCGGGTTCTTCTCGAACTGCCAGCTCTCGTTCTCGACCCGCTTGACGCTTTTGAACGGCCCGGTGCCGGGGTAGATCTCGACCTTGCGCAGATTGAAGTTGTTGTCCTCCAGCGTCTTCTTGCGGACGATGACGTTCCAGCCGCTGGCGATGGCCGACATGATGAAATTGGGCGGCCGCGGCTCGGCAAGTTTGAACTGCACCGTGTACTTGTCGGGCGCGGTGATCTCGCTGACGGCCCGAAACAGCACGCTGCGCGGGATGCTGACCCCCTGCGGCGGCTTGGCGATGCGGTCGAAGGTCGCCTTGATGTCGGCCGAGGTCAGTTCGGCGCCGTCATGAAACTGCACGCCCTGGCGCAGGTGAAAGGTGTAGGTCTTGCCGTCCTTGGTGATCTCCCAGCTATGCGCGAGGTCGGGGATGATCGTCTGGCCGCTGTCGCGCGGATCGCGGCGGATCAGGTTGTCATACATGACCGCCATCGCCGCCAGGGTATTGATCGTGCCCGACTGGTGAATGTCGAAATGCGGCGGTCGCATCGTGATGCCGTAGCGCAGCATGCCGCCCCGCTTCGGGTTGGGTTCGGGCGCGGCAAGCTGGAATTTCGAGCCGTCAAACTCGTAGGGAATTTCCGCCGCCTTTCCGAGCCCCCAGCGCATCGCATAGGCGCCCGCCGCAGTGGCGGCGCTGTTTCTAAGGAAATCGCGTCGGTTCATCCACGGGCGCGCGATGCGCAGTTCGGACATGGTGTTTTCCCCATCGCTCTTTTCAGGACCGAGCACAACGTGCTCTGATGATTGATCGTCGTGTCTCGAACATATCACCGAACGGGCAGGTGTCACTCTTGATTGACGGGGAACCGGACAAATCCGCACGCGGCGC